>JBJEIL010000001.1:0-19114 GCA_051876995.1 Methanobrevibacter sp.
AAAATCAATTCCGAAAAGAAGATTATTGGATAGAATTGTCCCCCATGGGTATGACCTGATAATTGAATATCAAATCCTAAATTAGAAAATTCTTCAAAATAATAAGGGGTATGATAAACAATTAAATTAAGCTTATTAGGATTAATCATATTATCTAATTCCTCAAAAGTTAAATTAGGAATATCACCAAAACTAAATGAATTGCCTACAATATTTAAATCACCAATTTCAATATTTTCATTATCTAAGACAATTAAACCTGCCTTATTAGCTGCCTTGTATACATTCCAAATTCCAGGATAATAATCATGATTACCTGGTGTAAATATTATTGGAATATTAACATCATTTAATGGTAAAAAATCATCTTCCTCAATTAAACAAGATCCATCTGCTAAATCACCAGAGATTATAACTAAATCACAGGTATTGGATAATTCTTTTAATTTGTCTGCAAGTTTATTTAAATATCCCTTATTATTTAAAAATCCAAAATGAATATCTGAAATATGTATAATATTTAAATCATGAGTTATTTTATTAACATTTAACTCATATTCTTTAACTTTAAGTTGATGGGCATGATAATAAGCATATATTCCAATCATTGGCACCACTAAAATTAGGATACCTTTAGTTGTATAGGGAACTTTAATAAAAACACCTGATAAATAAATGATTATAATATCCATTAGTAGGAACAATGAACAGAAAGCCCAAAGACCGTAGAGTTTAGCTAATATCCTTACGGATTTTCTTGATTTTTTCTCTTCTAGTAAAGTAGGTACACAAGCAAACAAACCCAATATAACTGTAATAAAGAAGGTATAAAAGTCATTTAATCCACCAAATAGTAAAAATGTATATTTCAAAAGGAAAAAGTAAAATAACATGTAAAATGGTGTAAAAAACAACACTCTTCTAGTTCTAAAACTCAAAATATCACCATTTTTAAAAAGATATTAAAATTATCTTTGAGACTAATATAATATAAATACAGCTAAAAAAAAACAATAAATTCCCAGATTTTTCATTTTAATTTTAATACTTTAAAAAAACATAAGTTAATAAAAAAACCAATTCATAAATAATTTTATTAATAACTAAAGATAAATATTAAAAAGTTAATTATATACTTTATAATTATTATTAAATTTATTCATAATTATTATTTTAAAAAGCTAATTTTGTGGTAAAATGAGGAATAAAACAAAGATCAAAAAGGAACATAAGATTAATATTCCTGAGAAAAAATATAACAAGAGACCTAAAATCCCACCAAAAGGATTTAAATCATCTAATGATTTTTTTAACTATACTTTTGAAAATAAGGATCTTATTTGGATGGGTCAAAACACAAACCATTTACATGATGAGGACGACATTTCCGATGCAATGATAGAATGTCTCAAGGAGAAAGAATATTGTAAATATCCTGCTCCAGACGGTTTTCCAGAATTAAAAGAACTTATTTTAAAGGATTTAGACCTTGAAGATATGTCTGTATATGTTACAGCAGGAGCAACTGAATCCTTACATTTATGTATGCACAGTATTTTAGAACCTAAAGACAATGTAATTACATGTGATCCTGGTTATTTAATCATTGGTTCATTTGCTGAAAGATTTGCAAAAGAAGTAAAATATGTTCCAATTTATAACAAGGAGTGTAACTACAAATTAACACCGGAACTTATTAGGGAAAACATCGATGAAAACACAAAAATCATTGTATTGATAGATCCGCTTAATCCACTTGGAACTGCATATACCGAGGAGGAAATTAAAGAAATTGCTCAAATCGCAATAGAAAATGATATCTATTTAATTCACGATGTAACTTATAAAGACTTTGCAAGAAAACACACACTTGTAGCTAAATATGCACCAAACAACACATTAACAATATTTAGTTTCTCAAAAATATTTGGAATGGCGGGAGTTAGACTTGGAGCAGTAGTTGCACCGGAACCACTTATTGCAACTATTAAAAATGTGGTTGTTAATGACTTAGGAGTAAACATCATTGCACAGAAAGGTGGAATAGCTGCACTTAAATCCAAACCAAAATGGATTAAGAAAATAAGAGAAACAACCTTCCATAATCAGGAATTAATTAAAGATATGGTTGATACTGTTGATGGTGTTTACCTACCAGTCTATCCTGTAGATGCAAATATGATGGTAATAGACTTAACCGGTGCAGGTATTAAAGCCAAGGATATGTCCAGTTATCTTCTCAAAAAGGACATATTTACAAGGGAAGGAAACTATACAAGTAAATTATATGGAGACGATTATTTACGTATAAGTTTCTCAATACCTACCGAAGAGATAGAAGTATTTTGCGAAGAGTTCCCAAAAGCTGTTGAAGCCTTAAGAACCAAATAAACATTAAGACATACCCTCAATAGGTAAAAACTTTTTATTCCTTTTTTTATACTTTTTTCAATTTTTAACATTTAATACCTTTTTTTTACAACAACCAAATATCAAAGACCAAATCTTAAAAAACAACTATTTCTAAATCAATCAGACAATATATATCCACCATATTTTATTTTCAAAATATGAAACAAACTCCAAACCAGTTATAACTAACTAAAAACAATTGAAAATTGCATTTTTCAACTTTTAAGAGATATTTATCTAGAAAATTAAAAACAATCCCCAATATTTGTTAGTTAATTTACTAATTAAATTTAACTAGAAAAAAATAGATAAACATATATATAAAAGTGTTTAAAATAAGCATATGAACTCCAGAATTGAGAATTTTTTTATAAATTCTGCTAAAGTATTAATAGATCCAGATACTTTATTTAAAGAGAAAGATGGACAAAAAGATTATGAGGGAATTGTCTCTTTAATCTTTTATGTGGCTATCCTGGGACTATTAATAGGGATGGAAACACAAAGTGCAGTGATAACAATATTGCTTATCTTGGTTTCCATAATAGGCTTGATGATTTTTAAATTAGTTCATTGTGGATTAACATATCTATTTGCAATGATTTTTAAAGGAAAGGGGAAATTCAGCACATTATATAATTTGATGTGTTATGAATATGTGACAGACATAATCCTAATTATTGGAATAGGACTCTTTGCTGCTACAGGTAAATTTTTAATATTAATACCAATATTGTTACTTGTATTTTTAATGAAAACAATCGTTACAGTCTCTGCAGTAAACAATGTTTATAAATTTGGTTATGGTAAATCATTCCTTAGTGCATATGGCATTCTTATTCTAATAGGAATTATAGTGGGGTTATTATTATGAACAACTATAAAATATTAGGTATAATCATAGTAATTGGAATAATTTTATCCATCTGTGCAGTTGCAATTAGCGCAAACGTTTCAAACAATGATAATGATGATAATGCAAAATATAATATTGCCGCATTAAATGCCGAGGATTTAAACCACAGTACAAACACTACACCTATAGTAAATTTAAATATTAACCAAATCAGTGGTGGAACAAACATTAGATTTGTAAATACAGACAATTATTACAATGTTTCAAGTAGCATGCAGAACAATACGAAAGTAAGTTATGACAACAACAATAATTCAATTAATGTGAATATTAGTTCAAATAACACCGATAACAGCATTGTATTAAGTGATAAATACACTTATATCATTAACAGCAATATTACTGCAGGTGGAATTAATATTAATGCAACAGACGGAAATATTCTAAGATTTAATAATCACATAGTGGCTGGTGGAGCAAATATTGATTTAGGTAATGGAAGTGTTTACCTAATAAACAATAATATAAACACTGGTGGAATGAATGTTATGGGAACACCTTCAGGTATCACAAATATCGATTCAAATATTAATGTAGGTGGATTAAATATCCAATCAGATAACCTAGAGGTAAAATCCAATAATATTGAATTAGGCGGAACTAATTTAAGAAACATAAGCTCCAATAGCACACTTAATAAAATTATATTAAATAGCGATATTCAAGTAGGTGGAGCAAATTTAATATCTACCAATCATTAAACAATTCTTTTAGAATTAAACTTTTTTATTATAATTTTTAATTTATGCTTCTAATTCTTTTAACCGATTCAAACATGATAACTATTTATACAATTTAAAACACTCTTTATTGTTTTTATAAAACTAAACTTAAGTGGAAAATAGTATCCGATAATATTTTAAATAAAAATAAATTATATGAAAGACATAGTAGTACTAATTGTGATAAGTAAATAGTTAGATAATAAATTTTTTTAAGAAATTTAAAGATCTGAGATTATGTTTGGAAACTTGAATATTGAAGATAAATCAGAAGTGGAAAATCCTGGAGAGTTTAAAAGTGAAATAAGCGAAGAACTATTTGAAAAGTTTGATGAATATAGAAAAGAGTTAAATTTCAATGGAATTAGTTATGGCCTTATTCACTATAGACTTAAAGACAAATTTCCTGAAAATGCAAAGGATATAATTCTACTTAGAACACCAATGGACCCTGAATTTTTAAGATTAAATCCAGAATATTATGAATCTGAAGGTTTACTTGATAAATTTGATGAAATTATTACAAGAGTCTACAAATTATCCGATTTTTTAAGGGAAAACGGTTTTTTTAGTGAAGTAGTAGACCCCTTAGAACTTGAGGAAGAGATCAAGAAATGTGCAGAGGATTCAAAAACCGGAAGGATTGGAAGAAATAAAGCAGTGATCTTCAAAGAAGGACCTGCACCTAAAATCTTTGCAATAGCTACCTCAATTACTAATTTTCCTATAGTAAGAACTGATGATTTTAAATGGATTGTAGAATACTGCTTAACCTGTGGTAAATGTAATATGCATTGTCCGGAAAAAGCATTTGACCATAAAGGCAATCTTATTGAGGAAAAGTGTACGGGATACCATGAAGGCTGTGAAATATGTATTGAAAAATGTCCCTTCTTTAGTAAGGATTATTCAACCATTAAAAGAAAGTATGATTTAAAAATAGATAAGATGACTAGGAGATCTATTTTCTAAATAATATCCATTTTCAATCAATAAATAAACCACAATATAAAAAATTCTATTTTTATTAATTATTTTACTCAAAACTTATAATATTATTTAAAAAATACATAATTTTTAAAATCAGATAAATTATAAGATTCTTCATGAAAAAAAATAATTACTCTAAATACATTAAATTAAAAATTGAATTTTAATAAGTTTCAATAAACAAAAAAAAAAGAAAAGATTAAAGACGATTAATCTTTTAAGTAATAATATTCTCCAGCTTCTTTCTGTTCACGGTCAAGATAACTATCTAACTTGTTAACACGTGGACGCTTAGTTTCTTTATCACGTCTAAATGTAATATTTAAATCAGATAGGAAGGTATTCATTGAAGTTCTTAAATCAGCAGGGGATGTGGCGTGACCTTCAATACCAGGTTTTCCTTTAAATACCATAGCCCTATCAGATATATAATCAATAAATACAATATCGTGATCTATTATTAAACTTGCGGCATTTCTACTTTCCACTATTTTTCTTATAACTTTACCTGCAACCAATCTTTGCTCCACATCCAAAAATGCGGTAGGCTCATCAAAAAGGTATAACTCTGCATCCTGTGCTAAAGTAGTTGCAATAGCTAAACGTTGAAGTTCTCCACCACTTAAGTTTTTAACATCTTTATCAAGAAGATCTGTTAATTGTAAAGGTTCACCAATTTCACTTTCAAAGATATTTGAGCCAAAGTTAGGGGCATTCATATATAAGTAATCCTGAACCCTACCCTCAAAGTCGGTTACAATATACTGCGGTTTATATGCAATTTCCACCTCAGTATCTACTTGACCCTCAGTAGGCTTGATTTCACCTGCAAGCATTTTTGCAAAGGTCGTTTTACCAATACCATTAGAACCAAATGCAGTTACAATCTCATCATTAAATATTTCACCTGCCTCTGCTTCTACTTTAAAACCACCATAATCCTTTTTAATAGTTTCATATCCAGTCAATACATCACCGTCGTCTTCGGGAGTAGGTGGACGAATTGTAAATTCGATAGGTGTTTTTCTCATTCTGACATTTTCTTCTTTTAAGTAACCATTAATGTAGGCATTTATTCCGACCCTTACACCTTTCATCCCAGATACAACACCATATCCTCCAGGTTTACCATATAAGATGTGAATATTATCAGACAATGCATCAAGTGTTGCCAAATCGTGTTCAATTACAAGAACGGATTTGCCCTCCTCTGCAAGTGAACGGATAACATTAACAGCGTTTAATCGTTGTCTTACATCCAACCATGATGTAGGTTCATCGAAATAATAGAAATCCCCTTCACGAAGTATTGACGCTGCAATAGCTACTCTTTGAAGCTCACCACCACTTAATTTAGACATTTCCCTATCAATAACAGATTCCAAATTAAGATTTTCAATTGCATAATCTAGCTTACCTCTCTCATCGACATTAGTAAGCAAATCGCGAACATTTCCCTTCACGACTTTAGGAAGTACATCTACAGCCTGGGGTTTGTGAATGACCTTTATATCACCTGCAGCTAACTTCTTAAAATAGGATTGAAGTGCAGAACCACTATAATAATCAATAACCTTATCCCAACTTGCTTCACTTTCCCAGTCACCAAGGTTAGGAATAAGTTCACCAGATAGAATTCTCATTATTGTGGATTTTCCAATACCGTTCTGTCCAAGTAAACCAACTACACTACCCTCTTTCAAGGTTGGAAGATGGAATAATTCGAACATATTCTGACCATATCTGTGAATAGGATCATCTAGTTTTTCAGGCAAGTTGATTACTGAAATAGCATCAAATGGACATCTGTTAGTACAAATTCCACATCCTTCACATAATTCCTCTGAAATAAGTGGTTTCTTAGTATCCTCATCAATAATTATGGTATCCTCTTCCATTCTTACTCCAGGACAATAATCAATACAAACATAATTACATTTTTTAGGTTGACATTTCTCCTTATCTAATATAGAAATACGGCTCATACTATCTCCTTAATATAAAAATAATTCTAAATAAAACAATAATCATTTAATCAAATAATTATAATTAGATTAATAAAAAAGATTTTAATAAATTAAAATTTTTTAAATAATTTAAGAAATAACTTAAATATAATATATTATTTATATCAATCATCATATAAAAAATTTATAAAAAATAAATTAGAAAGATATTAAAAAATTCATAAGATTAATTAAATAATAATTAAGAAATATATTATGATAACTGTTTTTTAAATATAAAGATTGGACGAATATAAATGAAACAAGCAATTGTAGTTAGAAATGATTTAAAAATGGGAAAAGGAAAGATTGCCGCACAATGTTGCCATGCAGCAATTGGATCTTATAAAAAAACCGATAAAGAAAAGATTAGAAAGTGGGAAAATTCAGGTAGTGCCAAGGTAGTTTTAAAGGTACAATCCCTTGAGGAATTATATGAACTTAAGGAAATAGCTAAAAGAAACAATATCTCAAATTGTTTAATTACCGATGCTGGAAGAACACAGATACCTTCCTCAACAATTACCTGCCTAGGTATTGGTCCTGATGAAGATGAGATAATTGATAAAATAACTGGAGATTTAAAACTACTTTAGATTTACTAATAAAATCAAAAAATAAGATGGGTGATATTATTATTGAATGGGTCGTGAAGATTGGAGGTAGCCTTTTTCCAACTGATGCAATAAAGGTTGCAGAAAAAATAAAAGGCACTAAATCACTTATTGTTACAGGTGGGGGAGAGTTTGCCAATTTAATTCGAAGATATGATAAGAATAAAAAGTTTTCTGCCGATGTAACCGATGAAACAGCTATAGAATGTATGACAATAATATCAAAATTATTAAATGATAAAATAGAACATACAGAAACTGTATATACTCTTGAAGAAGCTAACAAAATATCAGATTTAGGAAAAATCCCCATACTGATATGTAGTGAAATATTAAAAGAGAATAAACCATTCAAACACTCTTGGGAAGTAACCTCCGACTCAATCTCAGCATACATATCACACCTTCTAAATGCAAAGCTTTTAATAGTTACAAATGTAAATGGTATATATACCCGAAAACCAAATACGAAAGGTTCAAAATTTATTAATGAAATTGATGCAAAAAAACTACTAACTTTTGATGAAACATCAGTTGACTTAATGCTGCCTTCGTTACTTATAAAATTCGGGACTGATTGTTTTATTGTAAATGGGAAATATCCTAATAGAGTATACTCTATAATTCAAGATAAGGACCATGATTACAATTTTAAATATACGTTAATTAAAGGTGTTTAAAGATGGAAAAAGTAATATGTCAATCTTGTAAACAAGAAATTCCACTTACTGAACCATATGTACAATTCAAATGTCCAGTATGTGGTAAAGTAATCGCAAGATGCGAAAAATGTCGTACCTTTGGTCACACTTACACATGTGATTGTGGTTTCCAAGGACCATAAGATTAAAATATTAAAAAATCAATATTAAAATTAAAATTTATTATTAAAGAGGAGATTATAATGGGAGAAGTTTTAGCAACTTTAAAAGTAATGCCTGAAAGTCCAGAAGTAGATTTAGAAGAATTAAAAACCAACATCACTAATGTTATTCCTAAAGAAGCAAAATTACATGCTATTGAAGAAGAACCAATTGCTTTTGGATTAGTAGCATTAAATGTAAAATTCATTGTCGATGATAGTGAAGGTGGAACTGAACCTACCGAAGAAGCTATCAGAAACCTTGACAATATTAACAGTGCTGAAATTACAGATGTTGGATTAATTTAAATTCCTTAATTGGAATTTAATTACTCTTTTTTAAATTTTATTTTTATTATTTTTAAAAGCTTTCTACTGTTTTTCAACGACATATTTTATTAAGAATACTATTTTTTTAGAAAAAAAGAATTACCTTGTTTTTAAAAAAAAACAAAACTTATATCTTATTGAACTAATTTAAGACTTGTTTTCTAGAATTTTATCAATTAATAACAAAATATCTTTGAATTTTGATAAATGATAATCTAAACTTTATTTTTAAAATAATCATTTTCTAAATTAATTTAAAGTTTAATTATAATAAATTAAATTCATTTTTAAAAAATCAATTTCTAAAAACATTTCAAAAAAAAAAACCATTAAACAAAATAGAATTAATTGTTAAAATTAAATTAATTTAAAAAAATCAAGGTTATTTTAGAGCATAGATTTAAATTATTAAATAAATTCTAAGATAAAAGGGAATAATAGAAAAAAACTTTAACTATTAAAATTAAATAACTATTGTGAAACAATTGATTCACAAAAAATTTTAAGGTTTAAAAAAAATGGTAAAACTCGATGATATAACAGTTACAAAAGGAATTGTTAAAGAATATATGGAAGATCTATTAGATTATACAGACATGGACGTAGCCATTGGTGGTGGAGGTCCATCAGGAATCGTAGCAGGATATTATCTTGCAAAGGCAGGATATAAAGTAGCATTATTCGAACGTAAACTCAGCATTGGTGGCGGAATGTGGGGTGGAGGAATGATGTTCAATAAAGTCGTCGTTCAAGAAGAAGGAAAAAGAATCCTTGATGAATTTGGAATCAGATCCAAAGAATATGAAGAAGGATATTATATAGTAGATTCCATTGAATCAACCTCCACCTTAACATCAAAAGCTACACAAGCAGGTCTTAAAATATTTAACTTAATGTCTATTGAAGATGTTTTAATTAGAGAAAATGGAATTAATGGAGTAGTATTAAACTGGAGTTCTGTTGAAATGGCAGGATTACATATTGACCCATTAACCATGAGATCAAAAGCTTTAATTGATGCTACAGGACATCCAACCGAAATAACCAAAATCGTTACCGAAAAATTAGGTAGGAAAATTAAAACCCAAACAGGAACTGTTATGGGAGAAGGTTCTATGTGGGCTGACCGTGCTGAAGGTAATATTTTAAAGAATGTTACTGAAATTTACCCTGGATTATATGTTACAGGAATGGCTGCAAATGCAGTACATGGTTCTCCACGTATGGGTCCAATATTTGGTGGAATGTTACTTTCAGGAGAATATGTAGCTAAAAAAGTTGCAGAGGATCTTGAAAATAGAGAATAGATGATAATATAGTTAAAGATAATCTCTTTAACTATTCTAAAATATTTATTAAAAAAAATATATTAATTTTTAAAATATACTATTTTAAGCTATTTAAAAATAAAAAAAAGTTAATAACAAAACTTTAAAGACAAACTACTTTTAAAACAATTAAATAAAAAATAAATAAAATTAACAGATTTAAATAAATAAAAAAAGTTAATAATAAAACTTTAAAGACAAACTACTTTTAAAACAATTAAATAAAAATAAAAATAAAAAGAATTAATAAAATTAAGAATGTAAAAAAAACTTTAAAAACATACACTTTTTATTAAATAAGAAAAAATTATTCTGGACAAACCTCATTGACAATAGCCACGGCATTTAAAGTCCTTGGAAAACCTATAAATGGCAACATAATTGTTATAGCGGAAATTAATTTATCTTTATCATTACCAACAGCTAAATTACCTCCAGTATGACCTCTCAATTGATTTTCACAACCACGTAAATTGGCAATGAAAGTGAAGGTTATTAATTCTCTATCCTGATCTGATAAACCTTTACGAGTATAGAAATCTCCAAAACAGTAATCTGCTAAAAATTCGTTAAAATGTTCTTGACCTTCAACAGCATTATTAAACATAGCGTCAATGTTTTCCTTTCCGAAATAATCACATTGAATCCTATAACCCTCATCTCTTCTGTTTTCGAAATTAGTTGTTGATTGACTTTCTAAGGGTAAGCTAATATTTTCATCTTTAAATATTTTGTTGGTTAAATCTAAAAAATCATAGACTTTTGACATACCTATATATGCAGTAGATTGATATAATACTTCTTTAATTTCTACAGGTTTAATTCCATTATTTAATGCTGTTTTAACTACTTTCAAATAAAGTTTATATGATTGGTTTGTAATAAGTGTAGCAAGTATTACAAGAAATTTACTTCTTTTATCCAATTTACTTTCAACATTAGCTTCACCAAATAAAAAATTTCTAAAAAGTTCAATGAATTCTGGATCTGTAGTTTCTAATTCTAAATTAAAATCAGGATTTAACTCTTTAATATTTTCTAAAGCCTTTTCATTATAATTCATACAATCATCTCACAAATAATATCTATAAATTTTTTCCTAATTCATAAGCCTGATTAGGATAATCGGTCATCTCAATATCACTTCTTACATTACATCCTCTTGCAAGGATAATTCCTTTATTCTCATATCCCAAATATTTACATATAATCTCATAATGATACTCAAGTGAACTCATGGTCCAATCAAGATTATCTGCCGCAGTTGCTAATAAAACAGCTTTTTTATCATTCATCAGTTTTAAATTATTAGCATAAAATCTATCTATGACCATTTTAATCTGTGCAGTCATTCCAAAATAGTACAATGGAGTACAGAATACAATCAAATCTGCTTCTATAAGTTTTGGATTAAGTTCCCCCATATCATCCTCATGTATACACATAGAGTTATGGCGTAAACAATGATTACAGCCAAGACAAGGATTTAAATCTTTAAATGCTGAATCAAATCTATAAACCTCATGACCAGATTCCTCTGCACCTTCAATGAATTTATCTGCAAGAAGAAAACTCGTACCATTTTTATGTGGACTACCAGTTAACACAACTATTTTCATATACACACACCTTAAAGATATTATATTTTTTAAAATTATAAAGATTATAAAAATTTTCTTAAATAAAATGATAATTAAAATATTTAATAAAATTAATTAAATTCTTTAAATTTTTAATTTTTCAAACTATACATTTCTACCAATTTCATAAATTTCATCATATACAGGGCTATTTAATGCAGTACCCTTTTCAGTGATACCAGTTGCCGCAATTTTATCCCTAGGGATTGAGCCCGGTAAACAATCAGTAAATGCCCTAAGTGGTCTAAAAGTATTTTTTAAATATTTCTCATCCCCAATAGATGCAGTTACAACATAATAAAATTCTTTATTAATGATTTCATCATATCTTGTAACTGTTCTATCAATCAATGTCTTCATAATACTATTCATACTAAAGAAATAAACCGGTGTTGAAAGTACAATTACATCTGATGCAATCATTCTATCTAATATCTTAGACACATCATCGTCCATTATACATTCACCACTTTCTACACATTCCATACAACCATGACAATAACTCATATTTTTATCTGCAAGATATAATTTATCTACAGTATTACCAGATTCCTCTGCACCTTTTATAAATTGATCTGCCAATAAATCCGAATTTCCCCCTTTACGAGGACTTGATATAATATATAAAATATCTTTTCCCATATCTACACCACACTTATCCTATTAATTATAATTATGTAATAAATATATATAAATTTTTATTTATTTTAATATATATATTAAGTTTTGTAAAAAATAGAAAACCCCACTAAGATTTTCAATATCTAAAGAACACCTCACTTCCCCATAAAAAGAAAATAGAAAAAATCCCACTAAGGATTTTTCATGTTTAAAGAATATTTATATCCAATTAAAGATGCAAACAAAGCAAATATACAAAGGATAGTACCTATTATACATGTCCAGTGAATGCTTAAGGATAACAAACCATAGTATTTAGGAATAATCTCCACACTTCCCATTATCATAGTGAATATAATAATCAACAGTGATGAACTTGTTGACTGACCTATAACCCTAATGATTGTTACTGAAACAGACGCTGTTGGAGTATCCTCAGGCTTTACAGAACTCATTATTACATTTGTATTCGGTGATGTGTAAACTCCCATACCCACACCTAAAAAGATCATGGATAAAACTATAATAACAAGTGAATCAGGCAATCTTATTAGGAAATCGAGTGTTACTAATGAAAATACTATTAATATTATACCTAATGATGCAATTTTTAAAGGATTTGTTTTATCAGAAAGTCTACCCATGTATGGGGAAATAACAATCTGTATAATTGGAGTAACCATTAGCAATAATCCCGCCATCTCCGAATTCCATCCTAAAATATACTGTAAATGATAACTTAAAACATAAGTTACAAAATATGAACCGATATAAATTAAAAATGAGGACAAATTGGCATATTTAAATCTTTTATCTTTAAAAACCTTTACATCATATACTGGATTTTTAACACGTAATTCTAAATAATTCCATAGCACTAAAAGAAAGATACCTGAAATTAACATTACAATTCCATCAATATGATTAATTGAAGTGAATCCATAGATTAAAAGAAATATTGTAATCATCCAAAGGATTCCTCCCCTAATATCAAACCTATCATTTTCCCCTATTTTCCACTCCTCAGAAATAACGAAGTAGGTTATAGGAATGATTAATAAAAGAAATGGAACTGTAAATAAGAATATACTTTCCCAACCTAAATTATATGTCAATACACCACCTAAAGTTGGAGCAAGCACTAAACCTAAATTAACACCAGCAACAACGATACCAATAGCCTTTCCCCTATTTTCCTCAGGAATGGCTACAGCAACAATATTCATAACTGTATTATAAATAAGTGCTGCACCAACACCTTGAAAAGCCCTAAATAAAATCAATGACATTGGCGAAAATGCAAAAGATGTGATTACAGCACCAATTAAAAAAATAATATTTCCCAATAAAAATGATTTTTTAAGACCCCACTTTCCAGCCAAATTACCTGTGGGAACTGCAAAAATAGCTACAGAAAACAAAAATGCATTAATTACCCAGTTTTGCATAAAATTATTTAGATTAAATGTCTTTGCAATTGAGGGTAATGCAAGTGCTGGAACAACTGAAGTGTAAGCTACAATAAATGAAGCTATAGTAGTAGTTAAAACCACTGTTATAAACTTTCTAGATTCCATTTTTAAACCCCTTTAAAAATTATAATCTTAATTAAATATAAGTAATATTAATAATTAATACTTTCTTTCAATTATAAGAATAAAACCATATACCCTAAATTTATTAAGAAATTATTTTTTAATAAAAGAGAATAAAAGATGAAATGAGACAATAAAGCTAACTATTAAAAAATAACCTAAAATAAAAACTATAACCCCTATTTTTAAATTAGATTAATAATTAATAGAATTAAAAAAAGAGAAAATAAAAAGGATATTAAAATTTTATTTTAATAGAAATATTCCAAAATTAGTTAATAATTTAACAGAATATATTCAAATACTATAAAAGTTTTATTAAACCTTATGGATTTTAGAATATATATTATAAAATATAAGAATTTGAAATTAGGCGAAAACACCTAAATTCAGAACTCCTATAAACAACCCAAATATAATAAAAGCACATACAGATACATTTTTAAAGAAAAATCCCAATGTTTTATTTTTAGGTATTTGGATATCCCCAAAATCATATTTAACTGTTAGAATTAAATATGCAGATAATATAACAGCTATAAACATTATAGCAATACAGAAATAATTGAATATTCCTGCATAAACACTTGTTCCAATTAACATTGGAACAAATAATCCGAAGAAGTTAGCTAATTGATGTAAAGTAATTGTATATTCGATTCTTCTAGTTTTAACATAAACATGTCCTAAAACTACCCCCATTAAGAATACACCAATAAACTGATAGAAATTCATATGATAGATCATAAACATAAATGCAGATACTAAAACTGCAAATAATTCTCCATATCTACTTATTTTGTCAATTAAAACCTTTCTAAAGAAATATTCTTCAAATATTGGTCCAAGTAATATTGCATATAAAAAGGTTACAAGCATATTTGAAGATTCAAAAGTTTGAATTGGATTAACAGCATTATTAATAAATAATCCTTGAATAAAACCAGAAATACTATATCCCAAGATCATTAATCCATAACCCATAATGAAATATGCAATATATTTTAATAGACTTAAATCATGCTTTTTAAAATTTTTTGAATTAGGAATATCTTTACTTGAATAATGTAAAACAATTGCCCCTACAATAAATGCAATGAAATTATAAGCTAAAACTAAATCATTGCTAGGATTATATGTAAAAGACAATAATATTGATGGAATAAAGAACATTATCAAAAGTAAGAAGAAATAACTAAATCCAACTTTTGATAATATCCCCTTTTCCCCTTTATAGTCAAAAGCCTCTTGATTGTCATTTTCAGTAAAGATATTATCTAAATTCGAGTCATTTATCAAAATAATCCTCCTTTAATCTAATGTAAAAAATATCTTACAATTAATTTAGATTCTTATCCTATATAATATTTATTAAAAAATTTATAATAATGAAATCTTAAAACCTGATTAAAAAGCATATTTCCAATAAAAATATAAACGAATTATCAATTTAAAAAATCAATAAGAACAAAGAAATAAGAGTGAAGATTAGAAATCCAATGAATCAAAAAAAAAAAAAATGTAAGTGGAAATAAAAAAAAATTTTAAAAAAAAGTGATAAAAACTAAAAAAAACAAGATAAAAGATATTAAAAATAAATTCACATTTTAATTACTGGAAGCTGAATTTCAGTAAGTTTATCATCAGTTTTTTCAAGAAAACCCTTAATATAAACTTCTTTAGGTGAACCAATAATATCATAGTTATTATCCACTGCATATTGAGCTAAAGCATTATATGTTTCCTTGATATTCTCCCTTCCACCTTTATGGATAGTAGTTAATACTTTATGACTAATCATGTTTGCAGTATTTATTAAATCATTACCTTTGACTAATTCCTTAATAGGTACTCCAACATCATATACAACCTTATCAGGTTCTGTATTTTCAGGAAGTTTATAGAATATCATGAAAGGATCTCCTGCAGTTTCAACTTCCTCTTCCTCTAACCATCCTGCTAATTTTGCAAATAATACTTCTGCAGCCTCAAGTGTTCCTTTATTACTGATTACTGCTATAAATTGATCGTCAATTGTCTTTTCCTCAAATTCCATAGTTTAATCTCCATTAATTTAATTAAATAAATTTACCTCAACCATTTCTCCTTCTTCAACAAGTTCAGTATTTTTAGACACATTTACATAACCATCTGCACGGGCAAGAGAGAAAATAGCTCCAGAATCTTTAAATATAGGTTCTACTTTACCACCATCATATTTAACTAATTGATATTGTTCCCTTCCAATAGCAGAGTGGATTCTTTTAGTAAGTTTGCCTTCCACCTTTTTAAGAGAAGATTCTTTTAAACCTAATAAAGAACGAATCGCAGGTGCAATAAATACATTGAATATTACAAGTGAGGATACTGGATTTCCAGGAAGTCCAATAACTAGTTTCTCACCTATAACCCCTAATATAGTAGGTTTACCGGGCTGAACTGCAATACCATGAAGTTTAACCTCACCGATCTCATCTAAAACATGTTTTAAAACATCCCCAACACCTGCAGATGTTCCTCCAGAACATATCAAAATATCATATTCCTCTAAACATTCCAAGATTTTAGATTTTAACTGATTGTAATCATCTTTTACAATACCTTCTATGGTTCCATTAGCACCAACAGATTCGACAGCATTTTTAATCATATAACTATTAACATCATATATTTTAGAAGGTTTTAATTCCCCCCCTAATTCAGTTAATTCATTACCTGTTGAAATGATTGAGATATTAGGTTTCTTATAAACCTTAACGGTTGTAAATCCCTGAGCTGCTAAAACCCCAATTTTACTAGCAGAAAGAACAGTGCCTTTTTTAATAAGTAGATTACCCTCTTTAACATCAGACCCCTTCTTACCAACATCCTGAGTAGGTGTTACACTAGTATACAACTCTACCTCATCACCATTTTTTAGTGAATATTCAAACATCAGAACAGAATCTGCACCTTCAGGTAAAGGTGATCCAGTACTTATTTCTACAGCCAAACCATTTTCAACAGTTTTTTTAGAATAAGAACCTGCCTCAAGAGCATCTATTACCTTGATTACCTTAGGATTTTCCTCAGAAGCACCGAAACTATCCTCTGATTTAATTGCAAACCCATCTTTTAATGCCCTGTCAAATGGAGGAAAATCGATTTTAGCATAGATATCCTCAAATACTACACGGCCATTACTATCTTCAATAGGAATTTCCTCACATTCTGGTTCATAATACTTATTAAAATACTCTTGAATCAAATTTTTAGCATCTACTGAATCTTTAATATTTAAAAACTCAGTTCCCATTATCACACCTCTAAAATATTATCAAAAATAATTGATAGATTTATTATTTAATATAAACTTATAAAAATAAAACCTCTAAATAAATTATTTACACTACATACATATTATTAAGAATTAATTAATAAATTTTTATATATAAAAACAATTTCAAAACATGATTAAATCTTAATGAATTGAATATTTTAATTAATTTATTAAAATTAATACTATTTAATATAGTAACTTTTTATAATATAAAGAACATAATATTAATACTATATATTTAAAATTAAAATTGATTTTTATATGAATTATTAGGAAAAATTATATTTGAAACGGAGGAAAATACTTGGCAAATAAAAAGAACAATAACAATAATCAGCAACAAAGTTACAGAAGGGTTAGAACACCTAAAAATGGAGAAATAGCTGGTGTTGTTGAACAGATTATGGGACATGGAAAACTTAAAGTTAGATGTGCAGACGGTTTTATACGCACCACACGTATTCCTGGAAAAATGAAAAAAAGAATATGGATTCGTGAAGGTGACGTTATCCTTGTAAAACCATGGGATTTCCAAAGTGAAGAAAAAGCTGATGTTATTTGGAGATACACTAAAACCGAATCCAATTGGCTTGAAAGAAAAGGATATTTAAAAATGTAAATATCTCTTTTACTCTTTTTTATAAAAATATTTTTCAAACTACCTAACTATTTTTAAATTATGTGATTATATGAAAGATAAAATAGCCAAAGCCGACGATGAAGTCCAGAAAATCATCTCTAGAAAACGTGAAAAAGGAGATGAAGATAGAAAAGTAGGTAGTGACATATTTGATAAAAGAACCCTTGAAACCTTATATAAATTAGCTAACCAAAATTATCTTGATATTTTAAATGGTGAGATAAGCACTGGAAAGGAGGCCAATGTATTAAAAGGTATTAAAGGCGATGAATATTATGCTGTAAAAATCTATCGTATTGCAACTTCTGACTTTAAAAAAATGAATTTCTATGTAGATGGGGATCCTAGATTTAAAATAAGACTTAACAATAAACACCAATTAATTACAGCATGGGTAAATAAAGAATATAAAAACCTTGAAAGATTATACAAAGCAAAAGTCAATGTTCCAAAACCAATAACTTCCTTAAACAATGTACTTATTTTAGAATTTATTGGAGATGAGGAAGGAAATCCTGCTAAAACTGTAAAATACCAAAAACCTAAAGATGTGGATAAATTTCTAGATGACCTGCTTAAAGAAACCTACAAATTTATTAATGATGCGAAACTAGTTCATGGAGATTTATCTGTATATAATGTAATGAACTTTAATGAAAAACCAGTTATAATAGATGTTTCACAGTCTGTAACATCAGACAATCCTATAGCAAATGAACTATTAAAAAGAGATATTGGAAACCTATATAATGATTTTAGGAAATTAGGTTCACAGATGAGCAAAGAAGAGATTGAAACTGCTATTGGAGTTGAAGACGGTAAAATATTATCCCTAAAAAAATGATTTTTTTAAATTATAAAATATTATCATTAAAGATGTTTTTTACCTACGTTACTTATTTTCATAATTATTTATGATTAGTTTTAAGACTAAAATCCAATTAAAGACTTTTAAAATTCCAAAGATGATTATAAATTTTGAAAATAAAACTTTAAACCTATATCAGATTGAGAAATTTAATAATAGATTTTGAAACAATTAGAAATTAATAAATATAACAATAAATAAATTTAGATTTGATTAATTTTATATTAGAAGAGGTGTATTAAATGGCAGAA
>JBJEIL010000002.1:0-3958 GCA_051876995.1 Methanobrevibacter sp.
CTTTATTTTCAATCATGTTAAATGCAGAATTTCTTGCCTTTTTATCTATTGATTTAATTGCTATATTTGTTAAAATATCTTCATTATCAATATTTTTCAGGTAATTATTAATGGATTCTTTTTTGTTATTATTGTTTATTAAAATTTCTTCTGATGCTTTATCAGTTCTTCCAAGATGTTCATATGCTACAGCACGTGTTTCACTATATTTTGAGTTTTCTGCAATATTATATAAAACATCTTCATCTTGAATTTTTGCAACTGCAAGAAGTCTTGAATATCTATCTTTAAAGTTAATAGCTATATCTTCAAGCATATTAACATCCATAATTTCATTTACTGCTGTAAGTCTTTCATTTCTATTTTCTGAGTTTTCAGCAAATTCCTTATACATGATCTGCTGCTTTTGTTTAGTTGATAATTGATCAGATTCTAAAAGATCATCTATGTCATATTTTCCCTCATTATAAGAATCACTATTATTTGATTGGATATCTTCTTTATTTTCTTTTTTATCTTTTTTTAGAAAATCAAACAATCCCATAATATTACCTTTATTTAATTATTTTTAAATGTAATAAATTTTAGTCCAAAATTAATATATCATTAAAAATTTAAATACTTTCTAAAAAAATATCTTATATTTTTGTATATATAATTTATATTATTATATATTTATTTATATTTTATATATTAATAGAATTTTAATAATATTTACTAATTTTACTAAAATATTATACCATCTATAAATCCATCTTAACCAATGATTAACTAAAAACTATACTAATTTTTTAGCAAGGAGAAAATGATTTTTTTTATAATTTTAGAATTTTAAATATCCTTACACATAAGTTAAATAGAAAAGTCTTTTATAATTTTATATTTTTAAAAATCATTGTTTTACATATAAGTTCAAGAAGAATTATATTAAAATTACTAATTATTACAAATCAATAAATTAAGGACATATTGAAAAAAATTAAAAAAAAATTTATTATTTCTATTTTTATTTTATTTATTTTTAAAAAAAATTGAATAATGTTCTTAAATATCTTAAAATCGTATTATATTCTTTTAAAGAAAATAAGCAGAAAAACTACAAAATATAGAAAAAATCCTATAAAAATACCATTATTTTCAAAAGATATATATTATTTAAAATAATATTTATACATATTGAATGATTCTATATGTTCTTCAATAAAAATTTAAAGGGGGGTGAAAATATTAATAGAAGGTTATTGATACTAGTTTCTTTATTAATATTCCTTATTTCAATTTCTTCTGTTTCTGCTGAAGATTTTGATAATTTATCTGATACAAATAATAATTTTGATGCTAATTTAAATTCTAGTAATATATTTACACAAAACAGCAACTATAATCATTCTAATAACCTAAGTCCTCAAAATGATAATAATGTTTCACTATTAACTGAAGAGGAAGACCATTCATTTACAGATTTACAATCATTATTAAATTCAAGTAACTCAAATACAATAAATTTAACAAATGATTACACATGTAATAGTACAACCGATTCAGAAATAATTAATGCTGGAGGAATCAATTTTTCCCCATCAGAAACTAAATCCTATACCATAAATGGTAATGGCCATATTCTTAATGGAAACGATTTAACAAGAATTTTCAATTGCAATAATTTCAATGGGAATTTAACATTAAATAATATTATCTTTAAAGGAGGAAATTCTGCACAATATGGTGGATTAATATATTGGTACACAAATTATACACTTAATTTAATAAATTGTACCTTCATCAACAGTAAATCAAATAGTGGAGGAGCAACATATATAAAAGGTATAAATGGAACCATAATCAACTCAACATTTATCAACAACACTGCAAATAATGGTGGTGCAATCCAATGGATAAGTGAAAATGCCACTTTAATTAATACAAGATTTGTCAACAACACAGCAACAAATCTTGGTGGAGCAATCTATCTAACAGATTCAGATGCTACTTTAATTAATTCCCAATTCACTAACAATACAGCAAGTTATTATGGTGGAGCAATATATTGGGGTGGTGCAAACGGTACCGCAATCAACACAACATTTGCCAATAACACAGTAACAAATTTTGGTGGAGCAATATATTGGTTTGGAGAAAATGGTACCGCAATCAACACAACATTTGCCAATAACACAGCAAGTTATTATGGTGGAGCAATAAGTTGGTCTGGTGCAAATGGAAAAACAATTAATTCTCAATTCATTAATAATAAAGCAGATTATTATGGTGGAGCAATTAGATGGTCTGGTGCAAATGGTAGTGTAATAAACTCAACATTTGCTAACAATACTGGTGCATATGGTGGTTCAATCTTTTATATAGATACAGATAGTACTGCAATTAACTCAGTATTCACCAACAACTCAGCAGAATTTGGTGGTGCTATATTCATATATAATGCTGGTTTTAAAGCAAATTATAGTAATTTCACAAAAAATAAAGCAACCGTCGGATCTGCATTTTACGATTTCTATACTGAAAATAAAAATTATACAAATTATATAAATAATACCATAATTTTAGACAATCAAGCTGATTCAAATGATTTGAATTTTGAAAATTTCACAGGTTCAAATGTAACCTTGATATTCACTGGTTTAAACACTAACTTCAACGGTATTTATTTACAAGATAATTTTGGTAATAATAAATTATCAGTAGTTAACCTTACATATTGGGGTGAAAATGGTATAATAAATACAGGCAATACAGTAGAAGAATATTTGCCTAATTACAATAGTACCCAAGAAGGTATAGACATACATGTAACTGTCCGTGATTTTAAAAATAATACAATCATAGATCAAGTATATCGTACCGATGAAAATGGTAAAATTTTAATTGATTTAAGTAATTATAATAGTAGATATTATAATATTAATGCATCACTTAAAAATGATACATATTACACAACAATAACTAACAATACCGTTTATGACAATAAGATCAATACTACCAATAATGGATCAATAGAAAATATTAGTTATGGAACAGAAGATATTACACTTATATTCAATGATAATCTAAGTGGAAATGTATCTGTATTACTTAATGGAACTGTATATAATGGAACTGTAGAAAATGGTATATCCAAGATTAATATTGGAATAAATAATGTTGATAATTACACTCCAATTATATCATATTCAGGAGATAATAATTATAATGGGTTTAAAGAAATGCCTCTAAATTTCTCAATTTATAAGGCAAATCCTAAAATCGTTGCCAATATTAATAATTCTACATACGGTGACATTAACACTGTTGATATAACTCTTATAGGGGTAAATGGAGAATTATTAAATGGTACAGTTAAAGTAGATATTAATGGTACATATTATAATCTTACCCTTGATAACGGTAAAGCTAGCTTTGAACTTAATAATCTATCAGCAGGAGAGTATCCTGTTAAAGTCTATTATAGTGGTAATAATAACTACAACAATTATACTAATGAAACAGGTTTTACTGTAAATAAAATAAACACAAATTTAAATGTAACCTTAATCGATACATATTTCAATGGTAAAAGTCATACAGTTAGATTTAATATAACTCTAAAAGACTCTAATCAGAATTTATTAAACAAAACTGTTGATGTTACCGTTAACAATAAAACATATACTGTTGATTTAGTAAATGGTACCAATATATTAAAAGTTGATGATCTAATCTCTGGTAATTATACCATTGAATCAAGATTTAATGGAACTGATAACCATGCTCCGTCAAATAATACAGAAAACTTTAAAATTGACTTATTAAAGCCGGAATTAACAGTTAATACAATAACAAATAAAAATAACGTAACTGCATATATTAATCTTACATATAATGGTACAGGTATAAATGGAACAGTTACTGTAACTATTAACAATAAAAATTATACTGTAGATATTATTGATGGAAAAGGTAG
>JBJEIL010000003.1:0-18513 GCA_051876995.1 Methanobrevibacter sp.
ATGATGTACCTCGTTATCATAGAATGTTCTATCCCTTAAGACTGTAAAATCCAAAAAGTCATCAGGAAGTACTATAGATCCAGGAGGCATTTCCATATTAATGGAACCTACTGCATTGGTGGAAATAATCTGGTCCACACCACAGTTTGCTAAAGCTTGTATATTGGCCTTATAATTGATCATATGGGGAGGGGTTTTATGTCCTTTATGATGACGAGAAATAAAAGCCACTTTTTTAGATTCAATATTTAACATTGTAACAACAACAGAACCATATTCAGTGTCCACAGTTATATCCTCTTTTGAATCAGCAAGTTCTGTTATTTCATAAACTCCACTACCGCCTATAATTCCTAACAAAATAATCACCTAACCATAATAAAAAAGGATATTAGATCATCCTTTTGTAACTGCAAGAGGGCTAACTTTTGCAACAAGTTTTGCAATACCAGTCATATCAGATGTTTTAACAACATTATCCACATTTTTATATGCTCCAGGTGCCTCTTCAGCAATAATCGGTCTGGTATTTGCTTTAATATGAATACCTTTACTTTGAAGTGTTTGCTCAATTGATTCAGGAGTAAATTCTTTTTTAGCTTTAGACCTTGATAGGACCCTTCCTGCACCATGAGCGGTAGAGCCAAATGTCTCTTCCATTGCAACATCAGTTCCATGAAGTATATATGAAGATGTGCCCATTGTTCCAGGAATTAAAACTGGTTGACCAATACTACGATATTCTTTAGGAATTTCAATTCTACCTGGACCGAATGCTCTAGTTGCTCCTTTTCTATGAACAATAAGTTCTTGTTTAGATTTTCTAACCTTATGAACCTCTTTCTTAGCTATATTATGTGCTACATCATAAATAGTTGTCATGCCCATATCCTCTGCAGATTGACCTAGAACATCTTCAAATGATTCCCTTACCCAGTGGGTCATCATTTGTCTGTTTGCCCATGCATAATTTGCAGCAGCATACATTGATTTTAAATAATCCTGAGCCTCGTGGGAATCTATTGGTGCACAAGCTAGTTGTCTATCAGGAAGAGTAACTTCGTATTTCTTATATGCCTTATCCATTAATCTTAAATAATCAGAACATACTTGATGACCACATCCACGGGATCCGCTGTGAATCATAATAGTTATAGTGCCAGGGACAATGCCAAAAGCCTTTGCAGCTTCCTCATTGTATATTTCATCCACTTTCTGAATTTCCAAGAAATGGTTTCCAGAACCGAGAGAACCTAATTGAGGAATACCTCTTCTTTTAGCTTTATCAGATACTAAACTAGGATCTGCATCCAATAGCCTACCATTTTCTTCAAGATATTTTAAATCATCATCCCAACCAAATTCATGGTCCACAGCCCATTCTGCACCGTATTTTAAAACATCATCCACTTGGTTTTCTTTAAGATGGAATCGTCCTTTACTTCCTACACCGGAAGGAATATTTTTAAATAAAGCATCGGTTAACTCTTTAATTTTAGGTTCGATATCCTCCGCTGCAAGATTGGTTCTTATCATTCTTACTCCACAGTTAATATCAAAACCTACACCACCAGGACTTATCACCCCATTCTTAGTACTGACAGCACCTACGCCACCAATACTAAACCCATATCCAAAATGGATATCAGGAAGTCCTATGGAATATTGTTGAATACCTGGAAGACAAGCAACATTTGCAACCTGTTCAAGAGCCTCCTCTTCAAGGTTTTCAAAACCTTCATCATCAATGTATATTCTGCCAGGAACTCTCATTTCCCTTTTATAACTACTAGGAATTTCCCATACATTATCCCGAACTTTTGTAATTTCTTCTTTAATACTCATAAAATCACTTAACAATAAATAACAATCAAATAAATTGAAAGTTTAGCAAATATAATCAATAAAATCCCATAAATAATAATATTATTAGGAATTTTAAATTAAAATATTAATCTATTATAATATAGTATTTTATCTGTAAATACTTAATGTTTATTATATAATAAAAAGTTTTATAAAAAACTTATAAATCAAGAATTACCCTTAGTCTATAATAATCATCAATCCTTTTAACTTCCATCATGTGAAAAGTTATGGCCTTAACCTCAGAACCTCTTTCATGTTTTACATCCCAATTTATAGATTCTCCTTTAATGCTGGCCTTTAATCTATATTGGTTTCCATTATCCCCCTCTATTTTTTCAATATCAACTTTGAATTTTGAAAATAGAATAAAATTAACCTCATGTAAAAACAGTAGCTCCTCTAAATAGTCATAAAGAAGAGACACTAAATCCTCTGATTCAACCTCAATATTCATATCCTCAACAGGATCAACATTGTCTGTATTGGAGATAATGTTAAACATTGCAAGTCCCGCGTTTTCAAAAGCCTCTTCTAATGTATTCCCATAGGATAAAAACCCAATATCTGCAGTAACATCAAAAAATTCATAAGGTTTATCTGGTTTTTTATTATTGGACAACATAATAACACTACTTATTTAATATTAATCATTTTAATCAGAAAAAAAATTTAAGATTTGAATGAATATTAGTTTTCAAATGGACTCTCGGATTTTCTTTAAATATATTTCAAAACACATTTTAGTTTGAGAGTGATTAGTATGTTCAAATATAAAGATACAAATTTAAATGCAGATTTAAGAAAAAAAACCTCAATCAATGACATAATAATCGAAAATCATATAAGTATTCAATCTTGCATGGTAATACTAATGGCATTTTTAGTATTGCTTTATTCAGTACTATCTATTATTGGAGTATAATCCTACATATAATTATTTATGTTTTCGTCTTAGATTAGATAATACCAAACCCTATTACTCTAATAATACTAAATTATTAGTATTCCATGCAAATTTATAATTTATAATTTAACCTGAATTAATTCATTTAAGTATACTTTAAAATCAGATTATTAATAATGAATTGCAACCTACAAAAAAATACGATAATTATATTTTATAAATCCCTAGAAATTAGAGTAATAGATAGATAGTCTTAAACATGAATTTAATATTAGAATCTGCTAATATTAAATTTATGAACTTATGATAATTTATTTAAATTCCAAATAAATTATAGATTAATAGTCACAGAGACAGATTGTTTAATCTTTAAAATTCAAAAACCACAATTTTCCCAAATCATATTTTAAAAGACAGAGGATTGATTATATATCTAAAGATTTAATATCCTCTGGATTAAATCTTATAATAATCTGTCGTGAATTACCTCTTACACCTTTTCCTGTAAGTTTTGTGTCTATTAATCTTAAAAATTCTAATTTATCTAAAGTCCTATTAAAAGTTGCATAACTTAATCCTGTTTTTTCTTTAAATAATTTTGATAGTTCACCTGCAGTTAAAATCTCATCACTACCTGCCACTATTTTTAACAATTGTCTTTCAACATCACTTAAAGATTTATATGTTTCTACAAGATTTACTGAGATTTGCTGTGATTTTGCCTTTTCCAAATGATCTTCTGTAATCTTAGGATTAGCTTCGGATTCTGCAATGTTACCACAGACTTTGAGCAAATCAATACCTACTCTTAAATCTCCACTATCAACGGTGTAATCAGTAATTTCCTCAATTATATCATCGGAGATTACGCCATCATAAAAACCATAATGTGCTCTTTTTTTAAGAATGTCTAAAACTTCAGAACGTGTATATGGTTGGAAAACAATATCCTGAGGAATAAACACCGTATTAACATTTTTATCCAGGGAATATTTAAAGGCAATATCTGACAATATTACAAACAAACCAGTTCTAACTCCTGGAAATTCCTCATAAGCCCTTAAAATATCATAAAATAATTTATTAGCATTTTTAGTCTGGAAAAGATAATTAACATCATCAAATGCCACAATTAAACTTTTATCGTTATCAAGTAAATAGTCCATAATCTGTTTATATACCTTAGCATAAGGAACCCCTGTTTCAGGAGGATAATGGTTGAAAATTTTCTTAAATATTTCAGACATAACACTGAAAGGAGTGGTGTGAAGCTGGCAATTTATAAAGCAACAGACAACCTTATTAGTAGTATCCTCAACAAGTTCAAAAACTTTTTTAACTGCTGTTGTCTTTCCAGTAGCACATGGACCTAAAATTACAGAATTGATTGGACGACCTCCCCTTAAAGCAGGTCTAATACATGTTGCCATTGCCTCCATTTGACTGTCCCTAAAATCATAATTTTGAGGCGTGTAGTCTGGATTAAAAACATTTTCATTCCTAAAAATTGTTTCATCAAACATTAAAATATCTTTAATTCCCATAATCTATACCAGTAAATTTATTTAAAAAACATATTCCTAAAAAGGGTACCAAATTCATAATCATACATGATAAAATGGATAATTTAAAAAACATGATTGAATCCTTAATAAATAATCACATATAGTCTTATGGATTAGCTTTAGAAATATTATAAATCTGAAAATCTATTAATAAATATTAATTATAATAAATTATAATTATTTAATCTTAAATAATTTATTAAAAAAATTGGAAAATATTCCCTAAACTAAAAAAAGATTAAAATATAAAAAATTTTTAAAATATTATAAAATAATTCTAAATAAAAAATTAAAAATAGCCATACTAACTTAATCGCAGAGATTAATTAACTCAACATCTGTATTTTCCTTAATCCAATTAGTTAACTTCTCAGCATATTCCAATTTTTTAGTTTTAATCTCATCTGCAGGCATTAATCTACCTGGATTTTTAGGTCTAGAATATTGGGTTACAATTGTACCAAAGTCCATACCTGCAAGTATTAATGTTTTAGCACCTAAAGCAAGTGATAAAAACATTGCCCTATCACCATCTGTAAAACCGCCAAAGTTATAGAGATGTCCTTCTGGTTTTGATTGAGTTGTTCCTAAAACATTATCAAAAAATGGAACATATTTCTCTATTAATTCCTTATTATTACCATGAGCATGAATAACAGGATATGCATGTCTATAATTAGCTGCCAAAAGATCATCCATATTTCCATCCAAATCAGTAGCCACAATATCCGGAACGATATGGTCTTCTAAAAGTGCAGTAGTAGCACCGTCAGCGGAAACTAAAACATAATCATCAAGATTATAATTTTCCCTAATATTATGGATATGTTTTTTAATAGAAGGTCCAGCACCGAATACTATGAACTTATCAGTATTCTTAAAATCAACACAGTTTTCTTTTAACTCCCCAATTGTAATATAACCTTCCTCATCTAACACATTATTTAGAAGTTTAGCTGAATTCTCGTCATCTTCCCTTATAAATCCAAAATCATCTAAAATCTTTTCATACCATGTTTCCCAATCACTAAATTTCATAGATAATAATTTATTTTTTATATAAATAAATTTTATTATAAATACTACAAAAATCAGAAAAGATTACCATATGTTTTAATAAAATCCACTGAAAATTATAAAATTTACAAAATAAATTATTAAAAGAATAAAATAAGAAAATTTTCAGATTAAAATAAAAAATATCAAATATTTTTAATAAAACCTGAATAAACAAAAAACTTTAATATAATATAAATTAAAAATTTAATTAAGCTTGAAATATGATAATAATTAAAAAAAATAACAAGCTTTTTATATTAATGGAGGAAATTGTACATGAATGATACATTATTAATGCTTCCAGGACCTGTAAATGTAGCTCCAAATGTACTTGCTGCAATGTCTAAAGGTATTGTAAACCACAGAGGAGCTGAATTCGGGAAAATATATAATGAAACTTGTGATGCAATGTCAAGAGTTTTCAAAACCGATAATCAATCTTATATATTCACATCATCTGGTACTGGTGGTATGGAAGCAGCTATTGCAAATATAGCTAATCCAAAAGAAAAAATATTAAGTGTTGTAGGAGGTAAATTCGGAGAACGTTTCGCAGATATTGCAAGGGTTCACGGAATCGATGTTGAAGAATTAGCTGTGGAATGGGGAACTGCAGTAACTCCTGAAGCTATTGAAGCAGCACTTGAAGCTGATGAAAACATTAAAGCAGTAAGTTTAATTCACAATGAAACTTCTACCAGTGTAGCTGCACCAATTAAAGAGATTGGTAAAGTTATGAAAAACTACGATGCATTATTTGTTGTAGATACCGTATCTTCCCTTGGAGGAGACGAGGTAGATGTTGATAAATTTGGAATTGATGTTTGTGTTACCGGATCACAGAAATGTTTAGCAGCACCACCAGGTCTTTCAATGATTACATTAAGTGACGATGCATGGAAAGCTGTCGAAGGTGTAAATCCACAGACCTATTACTTTAACATGAAAAAGTACAGAGATAGTGGAAATAAAAACCCTGCTCAAACTCCATATACCCCATCTGTATCATTAATCTACGGATTACAAGAAGCACTTAATGATATTGAAAAAGAAGGATTAGATAATAGGGTTGCACGTCATCACTTAAATGCAGAGGCATCAAGGAATGCATCTAAAGCATTAGGATTTGAACTCTTTGCTGAAGAGGAACATGCATCCTGTACTGTTACTGCACTTAAAATACCTGAAGGATTAACTGATGATGATATCAGAGGAACTATGTTAAACAAATATGGTGTACAATTAGCTGGTGGACAAGACCACCTTAAAGGTAATGTCTTCAGAATAGGACATATGGGAGTAACTAATTATAAAGAATTAGCTATAACCTTTACCGCTTTAGGTATGACATTAAAAGAAAAAGGAGTAGATGTTGACGCTGGTGCAGGTGTAGCTGCATTAGCTGACACATACATAAACTAAACACACACCTTATTTCTTTTTTTATTTTAAGACAACTATTTTTTATTAAATAAATCAACTAAATTAATTGGACAGTTATAAATATACTATTTTTTAAACTTAAATTATTAATAGATTCAGCAATAAGATAATCTTTAAAAAAATTTAGGAATAACTAAAAATAATATTAACAATAAATTTCATATTAGAATTAGAGGTAAAAATAATGTCAAATGAAGAAACTATAAAAGTCACCTTAGAGGAGTTAAAAAAACTTTTAAAAACCAATAGTATTATTGGAGAGACAATTGAAACCGAAAATGCCGAATTAATTCCAATTGTAAAAATGGGATTTGGTTTCGGTACTGGAGGTATTAATGATGCAGGTTTTGGTGGAGCTGGTGCAGGAATTGATCCTGTAAGTATGGTTGTAATCCCAAAAGGAGAATCCGGTTCTGAAAATATAAGGGTAATTGATATTACAGCAAGAAGTGAAACCAACAAAGCAATAAATGATTTAGCAAGTATAGTAACCGGAATAATTAAAAGTTATGCTGCAGAAAAACAAGGAGCATATGAGGCTAATTGGGAATACAAACAAGAAGATGACGTAAAGCCAGAAAACAACTCTGCAGACATAAATGACGTAGAATAAAAAAAATAATTAATTATATAGAAAGTAGGGATCAACTTGGATATTTTATTAAGTATCATCATTTTAATTATTATAATAATTCTTTTGATTATAATAGTTTTAAAAATAGGTATAAAAATAGAAATATCTGTAAAATATTCAAGTGAAATTAAAGGAAAGCTAAATCTATTTATTTTAAATAAGATTAGAGTCTTAAGCAAAGATTTTGAAATAGATAAAGATGAAAACAATGAAGAACCTTCAAGAAATAATAAACTTCTAAGTAAAGAATTAATAAAAAAGATAATAGACGATAGAAATTCCTTTATTAATATATTTAAGATTATAAAAAGAAGTACAAAATTAGAGCATACTAACTTTCATATCAAATTTGGTTTTAACAGTCCAAGCACAACTGCAAAACTTAGTGGTTTCTTGTGGGCTATTGGAAGTATACTATCAGCAAATCCCAAATACCATATCCGGATAAATCCAGTATTCAACGAGGAGATGTTTAATATTGAATATGATTCAGCACTAAATATCTCTCTTCTTAAACCATTATACAAAATTCTAAAGATCATAAGAAAAGAGCCTACTAAATCAATAGTAAAAGAAATTATTAAAGGATTCAGAGATGAAAAAAATGAGCCTTAAGGAAAAAATCAACAGATATACAGATTTTAAAACCCATAAAGAGATAGTCTTTGGATCCAGGATAATAGTTGAAAATAAAGAAATCCACCCAATATATGAAATAAGAATCCACTCCTTTAAAAACATAGTGCCTGATGCATCAGTAAATCCCATAGGCTTATTCTTTAAAGAGAAAAACCAGAAAAAATACGAATATTACATTCAATTTATAGATAAGACATATATGGAATATAAAGAAAGGATAAGTAAGGCATATTATGATGAATTTAAGGAAAACATTAGCTTTTAAACTCCAATCAGCATTCTTTAATTTTAGGATATGAAACAAAGTTAATAATGTAAATAAGTAAAAATTATCATAATAAATAAATTTAATAGACAAATAGGGATAAATAAACTGATTAAAAATTGATATAATAAGAACAGATAATAACCAAATAACAAGTTAATAGAAATTTAATAACTTTTTTTACCAATTAAAAAAAAAAAATTATTGAGGTTTAACCTCGGACAATGGAATATTTTCCTGACGAGTCAATATCTCAATAAAGTAAGGACCATTAGAATTTTTAGCCTTTAAAAGTGCTTTTTCTAATTGTTCAATATTGGCTACTCTTTCTCCATCAATGCCATAACCTTTTACAATAGCTAAGAAATCTGGATTTTTTAAATCAACCTGGTAACGGAAATCAGGACTTATCATCTCTTCCCATTGACGAATAATAGCTAACTGGTTATTATTAATTACACATATAACTATAGGAAGATTATACTCTGCAATAGTTGCCAGTTCCTGAATACACATCTGGAAACTTCCATCACCTGTAATTACAAGAACCTTATCATCAGGATGTGCTAAGGAAATTCCAATTGAACCTGGAAGTCCCATACCCATTGGACATAAAGCACCGGAATATAAAAATTTACCGAACTTATTAGGACGGGCATAAAGCATTGTCCAGGTAGCATGAGAACCTGCATCACTCATAATATAAGCATCATCCATATTACTAATTACTGTTTTAATGGCTACCTGAGGTCTAAGTGGCATAGAACGGGTATCGTCTTCACCTTCAATTAGAAGTTTTTCATAATGGAGTTTTATTTCTTTTAACCATTGTTTATTATTATATGAATCAATTTCAATTTTATTTAATTCATCCAAAACATATGATACATCACCATGAATCTTAAGTCTGCCCTTTAAAACATGCTCATCAATATTAACATGAACAATTTTCTGTTGAAAATCATTAAGATCCTTAGTAAGTGCAGTGGTTCTTTCAGACAATCTTGAACCTAATACTAAAATCAAATCAGAATTCAGATATGCATAGTTACCCATTGCAGTTCCTCTCAAACCAACCATTCCTAAATTAATAGGATTATTCTCATCAATAACACCACGGGCAGTATAGGTAGTGGCAACAGGAATATTGTTTTTCTCTGCAAACTCCTTTAATTTTAAACAAGCTCCAGACCAAACTACTCCTGCACCTGCAATAATAAATGGTTTCCTAGATGATGAGATAATTGTTTTTAAAAGATTTAATTGATTATAATTATAATCTGGATTATACTCGACAGGATAATCCAAATAATTTGAAGGAGCCTCTTCATTTAAAACATCTTTTGGAAGATTAATATGAATAGGTCCGGTTGGTTCCTTATTGAATATTTCAATAGCCTCTTTTAATGCATGGATAGCTTCCTTAGCATTTGTTGGAGCATAATTTTTAACAGTGACATTTTCAAACACACTTGGCAAGTCAAATGTTTGGAATCTGTCCTCTAATCTTTCAGAGTATGGATTATCCCCTGTAAGAATAAGAATAGGAACATGATCTTTATAGGATGTTGCAGCAGCCATTACAAAATTTAATGCACCGGGGGATGCAGTTGAGATACATACAGAAAACCTACCAGTAGAACAAGCATACATACTTGCAGCATGTGCACCTGCCTGTTCATGTCTTACAAGAATATGTTCAATTGATGAGTCTTGTAATGCCCTATAAACTGGAAGAATCTGTTCACCTGGATGACCAAATATATGTTTTACACCGGCATTTTCCAATAATTTAACTAAAGCTTCAGCAGTATTCATAATATCCCATAATTATTTGATTAATCTATATTTTCTAAATTTATTTTCTACTAAACAATTTACAATAATTTTAATCTAAATTTATTTAAGCGATTAAAAAAAGATTAAACTGCCCCAGTTAGCTATCCTACTAACTAAGATTTACATATACTTTTAATATCTACTTTTTAACTTAATGTATAGAGTTATTTTATTTTAAGATAATATCAAGTCTAGAAATGCATTTATATTCTCATTAATTTATAAAACTAATTCTCCTTTTCCTGATAAGAACCATTATACTCCCCAGAACCTTTAACATCAAAGACCACTCCCTGAGCAATCCTATCTCCTTTTTTTATTTTATATGGATACTCCCCATGATTTATAATTAAAAATGTTAATGTTCCAAAGAAACCAGGATCACCTACAGCGGTTTGAACGGAGATAAATGATCGGAGTAATGTGGATCTTGGAGTATATAACATTGTATAACCTTTAGGAATTTTAATTTTTTTATCAATAGTTGCAAGATATGCAGTATGAGGCTCTAATGTATATATTGGTCCTTCTAAAGCTTCAACCTCTGGTAAATTTTTTTCATTGTCAATTAATGAACCTGGACCTTTCTGTACTAAAATTTCATCTAAAGCAAAATCAATTCCTGAAGGCTGAATTGTATCTATAAAATCAGGAAATAATTTCTTAAGTTCTTCTTCACCTAACATAAAATCACTATTATTATATTAATTAGTATGTATCTTAAAAATACCATATACTTATAAGTTATAAGTTATACTAAAATCAATATTAATTTTTAATTATAAGTTATAACTTATAATAATATTTCTATATTTAAAAAATTTTAATAATCATAATTATTATATTTAGAATTGTTTATAATAGTATAGGATTTTCAAATTAAAAAATAAAAAAAGGTGAAAAAATGCCAGTTGTAACTATTGCAGGAAATCCCGGAATAAGTGAAGAGAAAAAGGAAAAATTAATAAAGGAAGTAAGTAATTCCGTTGCAGAAGCATATGATTTACCTATAGAAACTGTACCCATACTTATACAATCATATAATCCAGATGATATTGGAGCTGGAGGAGTAATGCTAAGTAAAAAAACAGATAAATAGAAAAAAGATTTAAAGACCTTAAAGATTAGAATAAGAAATAACTGAAAATTAGAATTAAAAATAAGGATATGGAAGAATTTATGAGAATAGTTGATCTAACATCCATTCTGCATTATATTCTTTAATATCATCATAACCTTGACCCATACCTAAGAAATAAATAGGTTTTTTAATGACATAACCAATAGATAATGAGGCACCACCTTTAGCATCAGCATCTGCTTTAGTTAATATAACCCCATCAATGTCAATAGCCTCATTGAATTTTTTAGCTTGTTCTACTGCATCATTACCAGTTAACGCATCACCAACAAAAACAACCAAATCAGGTTTTGCAACCCTTTTGATCTTTTTCATTTCATCCATCAAATTTGTATTTGTCTGCATTCTACCTGCAGTGTCGATTAAGACCAAATCCTTATGCTGTGCTGTTGCATGTTCTACAGCATCATATGCTACAGCCGCAGGGTCTGATCCCTTTTGGTGTTTTATGATTTTAACCCCAACATTATTTGCATGTTGGGTAACTTGTTCAATAGCCCCTGCCCTAAATGTATCTGAGGCAGCAATAACTGGAGTGTAACCTCTTTTAAGATAATAATTAGCTAGTTTACCAATGGTAGTGGTTTTACCTGTACCATTAATACCAACCAACATGACAATTAAAGGTTTTCCTTCTTTTTTCTTATCATTTAACATTTCAGTCATTGATTTTCCATCAACATTAATGATTTTAGCAATAGCTTTTTTAAGTGCTTTGTAGGTATATTCTTCTATATCACTACTTCTTTTGATTTTTTTACCTACAAGATCCCTTCTAACAGACTCCACAACTTCTGATGCTACATCTATTGCCACATCACCTTCAAGTAAACCTAACTCTAATTCCCAGAGGATATCCTCAATATCATCTTCATCAATTGTTTTTTCTTTAATAAAAGAGAAAACACCATGTTCCTCATCATTGGAATGAGTTTTTTCATCTTCTATTTCTTTATATATTTCCTTTGCAGAAACTTCTTCCTTATATTTATCATTTACTGAAACTTCCGGCTCTTTATTTCTACTGTACCAATGTTTCTTCTCTTCATTTATCTCCCCATCATCATCTAAAAATCTATATTCAGTACTAGGACCAGTGGTTTCAGGTTTTTCAGCAGTCTCTTCCTCATCAAAGGAGCCTCTACTATACCAATGTTTTTTATTAGACTTATATTCTTCCCCTCTAAGTTCTGCTTCTTTTTTAGCCTCCTGTTCAGCTAAAGCCTCTGCAAACCTATCCCTTTTAGGTTCATTTTTCTTTTCCTTTTTATCACTATCATCATTATGTCTTGAAAATCTTGATAGAAATCCTGAATTTTCCCCATTATATTCATCTTCATCTATTTCCTCATCTTCTTCATCAAAAATAGCTTCCCATTCAGCATCTTTATCTTCAACAGTTTTTTCTTCTGACAAATCTTCAAAATCATCTAAATCTTCAGATGGTTCAACACTTTCAATAACCTTAATATTATTTTCTTCTTTAGCTTCCTCATTAAGTTTATCAGTTAATTGATCACTAGTTCGAGAAAACTTCTTTTTTAAAGATTCAAACAAGTTATTACCTTCCTTAAATAATGTTTAAAATCAATGAATAATAATAATAAATTAATTTATAATATGTAATTAATCTCCAAAAACTCAACTATAATAAAATTGAATATCTGTATATTTATTTTATCTTAAAGTATATAAAATTTTAAGTATTAGAAATAGGGATAAAGAAAAAATCCAATAAAAAAATGATTAGATATTACTAAAAGGTAGTAGAATCATATTAGTTTTCTAAAAATATTATCAAAATAAAAGTTTAATGAAATAAAATTAAAATAATCATAAGAGATTTAAGAATATTTAATCTTGAATCAATATAATTATTTAAAAAATCTTATCTTAAAATAAAAAATAGGATATATGAAAACAAATCCTCTATTTAAAAAATACTTGAAAAAATAATAAAATTGATTTTTAGAAGAAAAAAATTATAAAAAATAACATGTTGAATAAATTAAGAAGCATGCTACCTTATCTAATATAAAAACAATACTGCATCAACATATTTAAAAATACAAAAAAATCAATAAAAAAACAGACAAAATAGACGATTATAGAAAAATAGTATAAAAATAGAAAAAATAGAATAAAAGAAAAAATACTGGAAACTATTGTTGAGGTAATTTACCTTCTGCTTGAAGAGCCCTTGCTAAGTTCTCAGCGGCAGGGGATAATTGGCCAATGTAATCTGAGACTTTTTGTAAAGATTTTAAAGCCTTATCTAAATTATCTTTTAATTCTTCTTCCTGAGAATTAATAGTTTCAATAGCTTCTTCAGTAGTTTGTTTTACAGCAACACCAGCACCAATACTCATTACAACATTTGAAGTGTTTTTGATTTCACCTTCCATGAAAGCTCCACCACCAACAGGAATTAAAGATTCAACAGAATCTTTATCTTTCATTTCATTAATGGTAGATTTTAAAACTTCAAGTTCAGCCATAGAAGCATTAAGAGCATCTATTTGTTGTTGTAACAAATCAGCTTGACTTTTATAAACATTAAGTTCATTTATCATCTGTTGTAACTTTTGCTGATCATCCATAAAAAACACCTTACCTATAATATACCTTTAACAATAGGATCAATTACTTCTTCAGGGGTGATTTCTTTTATTTCTTCAATATCTATTTGGTTTCTGTTTATTCTATGTTTACTACCAAAGTCAGAATAAATTTTTTCATAGATATTTTCTTCATTAAATGATTTAAGTTCTTTAGTAAATTTTTGGACACGATCACCATTTACAAATTTACCTTTAACTCTGTAAATTTTAGTTTGCATTATAATCCCTCATTTTGATAAATAATTTAAAATGAATCTAAAAATCCTAAAGATTCTTCTATCCTAGCCATTTCAGGACCAGTAGTGTCTTCACCTACAATTACTCCTTTAGAATTAGATACTGAGCAAGCACCTACAAGAGGAATACCCCTATTTACAGTACCAATATTACCTTCCACGCCAAGTGTGTCCTCAAGTAATTTAAGGTCTTCCGGAGATGAATCTTTATGGGTAAGAAATCCTTTATTAGTAACAGAAACTAAAGAACCTATAATATCATAACCTGCGATTTCTGCCTGAGTAACATCAACATCCAATGTTTCCTCAATAACATCAACTGCAGTTTTTGAAACTTTAGGACTAATAATAGCTCCATTATCATTTGCTACAAGAATATTACCTACAGCAGTATATTTATCAGGTAATGGAACAATGTTTTCAATACCTGCTTCTTTTAAAGTAGCTAGCTCTCTATCATAAATGAAAGGAGAAACAATGAAACCATTAGAATTTCCAACTAATAAAGCACCAGCTAAGTTAGATCCAGCAATAGAACATTTAACAACATCAACATCTAAAGCTTCTTTAAGGATTTCCTCTTTAGATTCTAAGATATTATTAGGAACAATAGCTACATCCTCATTGACAGCTATATAAACACCTAAATTAGGATTTCCTGTAAGATTAATTCTTTTTAACATTTATTTTACCTTATTAATTAAATTAATAATGAAAATATTAAAAAATAAAGATTCGAAGATATCTATTCAGCAAGTTCTGCTTTAACATATCTTTCATCATCTTCTTCAACAAGAGTTGCTTTTACTTTGATTTTAGATGGAATTTTTTGAATTCCCCTTTCCCAAATCTTTTCATTTATTGAAGAATCAATGACAACATCTTCAACTTTCATATGTTTCATTAAAAAGTTTTTTACTTCTCTAATAGCCCTAGGAGCTCTAATAGTCCTTTTGACATTTTTTACATTACGAAGAGGTATTGTGTATACTCTTTCTAAATCTTCTGCCATATTTAACACCTCTAAATTTTAAGATTATTTCTTCTCCAATGTCTAGGCTTAGGTCTGTATTGTAATTTACGATTAGTTTTAGCATAAGCCCAAATAGGAATTCTTCTATTTTGTTTGTTTGCTTTTGCCATTCTTAATTTTTTAGCAGCAGGTTTGTTTCTACTCATTTTTTCACCTTAATAATTATTAAATTTTTAAACGATATGGACAATCTATTTCCATAATTCAATCCTTAAATCCAACAACATTAGTTTGATAATGTTCTGGGAAGATACTACTTGAATCTCCTCCAAGTTGATCTATTAGAATTCTAATTTCAACCTCATAATCAGAACTATTATCCCTATTACTTTTTTTATTTGTTACTTTAAACAGTGATGAGACTAATGTATTAACAGTTTTATAACCAAAACTATCTAGGTTGATATATTGGACATCCTTCCTATCTTCCAAACTTTGAATTTGATCCCTATTAAGTTTAGGAGTTTTATCATCTCTTCTTGTACCATCAGCAACGACTGGATACTCCTCTGCTACAGCTTCAATAACTTGATTATGAATATACTTAATCCCGTCATTTGGAAAACCATCATCCATAATCCTTTTAACACCGTCTTCCAAGATTTTTCTATCTAAATGAAGAACCCGATGTGGTATTCCTAAAGCTTTAGCTGACATGCTAGCAGGAACAAATGAGTCATATACACCAAAGTTAGCAGTACATACCTCTACATCAAAACCTAACCTCTTTAAGGTTATGGCCATGAGAGAACTGTCTTTACCACCACTATATAATACACAAGCGTTCATAGTAATAATTTTTAGGAATTTATTTCCTAGTTATATGAATTTCTCTTTTCTGACTAGCAAGTTGTCTTAATAAGACTTTTAATTGCTCATCAGTAACTTTTCCTCTTAAGCTTCCTGCTTGAGCAGATTGAATTAATTGAATTTCAATTTGTTGGACTAATTCAGGTTTAGTCAACTTAAGATTGGCTAATCTGCTTCGAGCTTCAGGAGTCATGATTTGTCTTACAGCTTGATTGATTTGTTGTTCTAACTGTTGTTGTTGAGCTTGTTGTTGAGCTTGCTGCTGTGCTTGTTGTTGCATTTGTTGCTGATTAGCAGCCATAGCCTGTTGTCTTTGTAATTGCTCTAATTTTTTACGACGAATATCATCTAATTCACTCATATACAAATCCCCATATCTTTTTTTCAATTAAAAAAATAAATTTAATATTTTTCAAGTTCTGGAATATCTTTGATTAATTCTGTTGAAACTTTATCCAAGTATGATTGACCTTGTGGAGTTACTACTCTTCCACCATCAACTTTTTCAACAAGACCTGCATCTTCTAATTGGTTTAAAGCTCCTCTAACAATAGAACCACTTCCCATTCTGAAAGATTCAGGGTTTACACCACGGTCTTTTTTACCACCGTATTTAATTCTTAAAGTTCTAACACCTATAGGACCACTAATGTAAACTTTTCTTAAGATAGCAGCACATCTTACATACCACCAATCTACATCCACAGGTTTTCTTTCTTTATGAACACCAGTTTTTACAAGATGAGACCATTCAGGTGATTGTATTTTATCATTATTGTTTTTAAATTCATCTGCAAGATGATTGATTAAAACATCTGCAGGTACATCATATACAGTACTCATATTAATTCTCCATATATTAATTTTCAAATAGATGTATTCAATAATTTAATAGATGTAAATTCTTAATATGATCCTCAAATTAAACTTAATTTTAGCATCAAGCTAAAGTAAAATAAGTTTGTAACTCAAAATGAGTATTAAGATTTCTTCTTATAAATAACAGCAACATGACCTCTTACATCGATTAAATCTGCTTTAGTCTCTTTGACAATGTTGCTTATATAATCATCTTTATCTTTTGCTATTGACCTAGCAAATTTTAATTTAACAACCTCATTAGATTTCAATTGGCGTTTAACTTCATTGATTACATTATCATTAACACCAGATTTACCAATATTGATTGTTATAGCAGAAAGAGCTTCATTCATTATTTCTTTTTTTGTTAATGTATGAGTCAATTTTAGCTCTCCTTTTTGATTTTATCTCCTTTTTGTAAGGAATATTAATAATATGACCGCATTCAGTACATTTAATGTTAACTTCACTGTTAACTAGCCGGACTGTACAGTTGCAACCAGGATAAAGGAACTTATGACAGTTTTTACAATATCTTCTGTTCCATTTCTGAGGAATTTTAACATTATATTTAGTGGAAATCTTTAAAGCCAATTCAACATGACGATGGGATCTTTCAGGATGAACATGAAATTCCTCTTCCGCCTGTTTAAAAAGAATATCAATTCTTTCATTAGCAATATCCAATATCCATTTTGGTTTTTTTCCTCTAGTCAAATATACCCCTCTCATAATTGGCATATAAACTCTAATAAATAGAATTATAGAAGTTCTAAGAACAAATAAAAGATTTTAAAAAAAATAAAACATAATTCTAATAGATATTAACTACCATAATATACAAGAAGTATATTAAGAAACATTATGTTTTTACTATATAAAAAGTTTTACTATAAAACTAAAATATCATAAAAAGTTCCAATATTATTTATGTCATTATATAATAAAAAGGTTTTCTTTAAAAGCAGAACATTAATAAAAAAAGTTTTAAAAAAAAATAGTTTAAATTTATAGATTCGGACAAATGAGAAATTAATTAAAAAAGTAAAATTAATCAGAACCTTCTTCATCCTTTACAAACCAGCCTAAATAATCAACAACACCGACAGGATAAATACGTTCTCCATTAATAATCCTTACAACAATATCCAGAATCTCGTCAACTGACATATCAGTAACATCAATTTCATGAGTCTTATTCCCATGTCTTTCATAAGACTCAACAGAACAGACACCTAAACACTCTGCACCCAGATTCTCATGAATCTTAGATGGAGAGTAATTCCTTTCTGCCAATCTCTCTTTTAGTTTATCGGGATGAACTCTTAAGATAATTACCTTATCAGAATTAGAGCAAAAATGTGTTAGATGGCCTTCAAATATTAACAATTTAGGTTTTTCACCTTGAGAAGATAAAAACTCCCTTTGAACCTCACCAAATTTAGAGTCTAATCCTTCCAAATCCACTACTTTATATGCTTTATCTGGATCATCACCTAAAATCAAATCATTATCAAATGCCAAATCATTAGCTTTAACAAGTTTCACATCATATTGATTCGCAAAGCGTGTTGCCTTCTCTAAATCTCTTGAA
>JBJEIL010000004.1:0-3930 GCA_051876995.1 Methanobrevibacter sp.
AATAAATTTTTAATTTAAACTTTATTATTATAGGTAATGTTATTTTAAAAATATAGGTGATTATTTGATTAAAAAAACCAAAAGTCTATGTCCGGAATGTTTTAAACCTGTAGATGCTGAAGTCTATGAGGAAAACGGAAAAATAATGATTAAAAAAACATGTCCTGAACACGGGGAATTTACCAATACTTATTGGAGTGATGCAAAACTTTATGAAAAGGCAGATAGTTTCCCAACTACCGCTACAAAAATTGATAATCCTCAAATTAAACGTAATTCTGGTTGTCCTAACAATTGTGGTTTATGTGAACAACATCAAACCTCAACAGTTTTAGGTTTAATTGATGTTACAAACAGATGTAATCTTAAATGTCCAGTATGTTTTGCTAATGCGGCGGTAAGTAAAAGATTATTTGAACCTACCCAGGCTGAAATCAGGATGATGCTTCAAAACTTAAGGAATCTTAAACCAGTTCCTACTCCTGCTATCCAATATGCTGGTGGAGAGCCTACTGTAAGAAATGATTTGCCTGAACTTATTAAAATGGCTAAGGATGAGGGATTTGTTCATGTTCAGATTGCTACCAATGGTTTAAGACTTGGAAGAAAGAAAGGCTATGCTGAAGAGCTTAAAGAAGCAGGCCTTAACACAGTTTACATGCAATTTGATGGTGTAACTGAAGAGCCTTATATTAACAACCGTGGTAAAAACTTACTTCCACAGAAACTTAAAGCTATTGAAAGATGTAGGGAAGCGGAATTAGGTATGGTACTTGTACCTACACTAGTCAAAGGTGTAAATGATCAACAAGTTGGAGACATCATTAAATTTGCATTTGACAATAGGGATATTATCTATGGTGTTAACTTCCAACCTGTATCCTTCTCCGGAAGAATTGATACCAATCTTGTAGAACAACAAAGAATCACTATTCCAGATTTCCAAAAAGAAGTTGAAACACAGTTAGGCGGTCAAGTTACCACTAGTGCTTTCTATCCACCTTCCTCAGTTGAACCTGTTACAAGATTTATCTACGCTTTAGATGATAGTGTAGATCCAATCATGTTGAACTGTCACCAACACTGTGGTACAGCAACCTATGTATTTTTAGATACTGATGATGATGGAAATACTAAGTATATTCCTATTACTGACTTCATTGATGTTGACAAGTTCCTAGGTTTCTTAGATGAAAGTGCTGATAAGATTAATGAAGGTAAATTTGCGGCTAAAACAAGAATTGCAGCAAGTGCTGTTAAAAATTTATCTAGTTTTATAGATACTGATAAAGCACCAAACGGTTTGGATATTAAGCATATTCTTTATGAAGTATTTAAGAATAAATCTTATGATGCCTTAGGTGAATTTTCTAAAAATGCTATGTTAATATCCTGTATGCACTTTATGGATCCATATAACTTTGATGAGGACAGGGTTCAAAAATGTATTATTCATTATGCAGTTCCTGATGGCAGAATCATACCATTCTGTACAATGAATTCAAGATACAGATCTGGTATTGAGGAAGAATTCTCAGTTCCTTATACTAAAGAAGCTGTAAAAGAAGTTTTAGATATAGAAAATAAAAGTTAAATAGGTTTAATACTCATTCACTATTTTTAATCTATTTTTTATTAATTTTTCTAAGATATAAATTTGCTGATTTTTAATTGATTTATTATATTTTACTATTTCTTTTTTAGGGAAAAATTTAAGGTATTTAATTTAGAAATATTTATGAAGTTAAAAAATTTTTTTTATGAAATCTTGATTTTAGGTTGAGGAAAATTTTAAAATGTTGAATCTTGATTTTATGAAGTTACTAATTGGTTGAGGAAAATTTAAATGATAATAAAAACACCATCCCGTCTTCATATGGCTCTTATTAATATGGATGGATCAAATGGTAGAATGGACGGAGGAATTGGTCTTACACTAAGTAAACCAAATCTAATTTTAAAAGGAGACTTTTCACAAGATAAGAATATCACTGTTGAATTTAAAGAGGAGCTTAATGATGATACTATATCTGAATATAGTTCTAAGATTAAAGAAACAGCAAAAATAGTTTGTGATTATTATAATATTAAGGAGGGTTTTGATTTTGAGGTTCTTGAACATATTCCAAATCATAGTGGTTTAGGTTCTGGAACACAGATAGCTTTGGCTACCGCTAAAATTATCACAGAACTAAAAGGCATTGAAGTGTCTGCAGTTGAATTATCCGCAATTGTTGGTAGAGGCGGTACCTCTGGGATAGGTACTTTTGCATTTGATAATGGGGGATTTATTGTTGATGGTGGTCATAGCCGTAGTGAAAAACCTGACTTTTTACCATCTTCAGTATCTCCTGCAAAACCGCCAAAACTTATCGGCAGATATGATTTTCCGGAAGATTGGAAGATAATGCTTGCATTTGCTAAATCAGGTAATAATGTTAATGGTAGTAGGGAGGTAAATATCTTTCAGGATACATGTCCTGTTCCATCCCATGATGTTGAGGAGATGGCACATATTATCTTTATGAATCTTGTACCTTTTTTACTTGAAGGGGACATTGGGGAGTTTGGAAAAGCTGTAAATGATATTCAGTATAAAGGATTTAATAAGGTAATGATAGACCTACAAGATGAGAAAACTCAGAATCTTATGAAATTTATTAAGGATAATGGTGCTTATGGTGTAGGTATAAGTTCATTTGGACCTTGTATCTATGCATTCTTTGATGATAAAAACAGCGATATTGTGGATAAAACTAAGGATTATTTAGATGATGAGGATATTGTATTAATTAGTTCTGCTTCTAATAGTGGTTTTGAGATTATTGAAAAATAGTGCTATTATTTTTTTAGGTAAATAATGATAATTCTATAATCTAATTATTTTATAGAATTATTTTTTTAGGTAATAATGGTAGATTCATATTTAGTTATTTTCTATGATTATTTTTTTTAAGTAATAATAATAAAGCCATATTTTTTAATTATTAAATTTTTTTGATTAACTTAATCAATCTTTTTTAAATTTAGATTTAATAGTTATTTTTTAAATATTTTTATTAATCCAATTTTAATTTTCTATTTTTTTCCAATTCAATTAGTTTTTAATTTATTCAATCAAGTTTTCGCTGATTTCAGAACTTTTTAATTAAAATTGATTATTATCTTTATTTTACTTATTTTCCTTTTAAACAATTTTATTTAAATGATTGTACATTAACTTTTTTTTAAATAATTAAATAAGTTTCAATAAATTTGTTTTATATATTATAAACAAAAATTGTAGTTTTAATAAAAAAGTCATTTAGAAAACTTTAATAATAAGTTTCATTAAAACTTATTAAAGATTAGTAAAATTAAATTTAATTTAAAATTTTTTTAATCGATTTAAAAATTTGTTTAAATGTTGATTTATTTTATCTAAAAAAACAATTGGGGACACTTAAAATGATAATTAAGACGCCTTCCCGTCTCCATATGTGTCTTATAGATATGAGTGGTGCATATGGTAGAATTGACGGAGGAATTGGGCTTACTATAGATCAACCAAACTTTATAATAAAAGGGGAAGAATCCGATACTAAGGATATTAAAGTTGATTTTTGTGAAGATATAGATGAAGAGATAAAACCGGAATGTAAAGAGAAGATTATAACATCTGCTGATAGAATTCGTAAATATTATGGAATTGATGAAGGATTTAATTTTGAAGTTGAAAAAGCTTGTCTTCCGCATTCAGGATTGGGATCAGGAACTCAGACAGCATTAGCTACAGGTAAACTTATAACTGAGATGAAAGGTATTCATGAGAACTCAGTTCAATTGGCTAGTGTAGTAGGTAGGGGAGGTACATCAGGAATTGGTACCTTTTCATTTGATTATGGTGGATTTATTGTAGATGGAGGCCATAGTCTTAAAGAGAAAGAATCT
>JBJEIL010000005.1:0-18222 GCA_051876995.1 Methanobrevibacter sp.
AGGTCCTAGATTTGAAACTCCTGCAGAGATTAAAATGTTTAAGATTATTGGTGGGGATTTAGTAGGTATGACAGGACTTCCTGAAGCAGTTCTTGCAAGGGAAAAGGGAATTTGTTATGAAACAATATGTGTTGTAAGTAATTTCGGAACTTCTATATCTCCAGATAAACTAAGCTTTGAGGAAGTTGCAGAGATTATGGAAGAGAAAAAACATGCACTTTTAGGCTTAATACATAGGACAATATTATCTTTAGATGATGACTATGATTGTGGTTGTCATCATGCTTTAGAGTAGGTTGTTTCTATCTATTTTTTTCTTTTTTTTTAATTTTTTAAAATTATATAAATTTTACAATTTTTATCTATATTATGCTAATAATTTATAAACTATAAATTATAATAGTAAATATCAGTTTTATAAAAACTATAATTAATTAAAAATATATGATATTTTTTTTAATGGATGTGATTTTTATGGTAACAATAATAATTGACCACGATAAATGTGATGGCGAAGATGAATGTGGAGACTGCGTAGATTTATGTACTATGGAAGTTCTTCAATGGGTAGACGGTAAAGTAACTCCTGTAGATATAGATGAATGTAGTCTATGTGAAACCTGTGTAGATTTATGTCCTAATGAATGTATTACATTAAAGGATGATTAGGGGGTAATACTATCTCAAAAGTTATTCTTTTATGTGCTAGCCCACGTCCGAATGGAAATACTATGGGTATTTTAAATATCTGTGCTGATGTTATTGAGGCTAATGGTGTGGACGCAGAAATTATTAACATTGGAAATAAGAATATACATTCATGTATGGGATGTGGAAAATGTGGTGAAACTGGAAAATGTGTCTTTGATGATGGAATTAATGAGATTGTAGATAAACTTAGAGATGCTGATGGTTTCATACCTGCAGCTCCTGTATACTTTGGAACTGCACGTGGTGATATGATGGCTGCTCTTCAAAGAATTGGTAAACTTTCCCGTGGTATTGATAAATTCCTATCCTGGATGGTTGGTGGACCAATTACTGTTGCAAGACGTGGTGGCCAAACATTAACTTTACAAGAAATGTCTATGTTCTTCATAATTAATGAAATGATTATTCCAGGTAGTAGCTATTGGAATATGGTTTTTGCAGGTCCTGAAGGATCTTATAAGGAAGATGTTGAAGGAATTGCAACTGTTAAATTATTTGCAACTAATGTTGCTAAGTTAATCAACAAAATTAAAGATTAATTCTTTAATTTTTTATAACTATTTTTAAGGGGTCTTTTTTGTGAAATTTGCTTTTGCTTCTACTGACGGTAGGAATGTAAATTTACATTTTGGTAAAGCTTCATCAATATATGTTTATAACTATGATGATGATAACCTAGAATTTCAAGATAAAATTACTGTGGAAATAGAAGAAGATAAACCTCATCAGGGAGTAAAAATAGTTAAAGCTCTTAAGGAACATGGTGTTGATACTATTTTTGTAGGACAGATAGGTTTCAAATCAAAAGTCCGTGTTGATGATGCAGGAATTAAAGTCATTGTTGATGAGGGACCTATTGAAGAGGTTTTGGAAAGATATATTAAACATTTGGAATTTATGGATAAACCTCTTAATATATAATGGTTTTTATCTATGGATTAGCTATTAAATCAATTTTAATAAAGATCTTTTAAGTATTTATTAAAATATTATTTTTCCAGATTATCGATTATTAATAGGTTGAAATATTGTCTTTTTTAGATTATCAATTATTAATATGAAAATAAATTGATGGACATCTAAAATTAACTTCTAATATTCTATCTCTACTTAAATATTTTGAGATTTAAGATTCGGATTTCAATGTAAACTTTTTAAAACTGAAGCCTTTTTGTTTAAAAATCATAATTTATGGTGTAATAATTTTTTATAAAAATTTATTATTTCTGAATTTTCTCTTTTTCTAATTGAAACTATATTTTAAAACAAACTTTTATATATTATAAATTTTAAAAATTAATGTAACCTTTAAGGGCGGGTTTTAAATTTATTTAAAACTTAATTGAAAATACTTTTAAATACAAATATATTTTAATCAGCTATTGGATTATAACTTTAATCTCATTTTACGGGATAATCTGTTTTATTTAAAATTTATCAAAATTTTTAGTTATAATAATATAAATTCATATAGTATATGCTGATTTATCAAATTTATCATATTAGATAGCCGTATCTAATTTTTACTTATTAAAAAAAGAATATTTCTTAATATTATTATTACTTAATTAAGGGATTTTAGAAAAAAACATTTAAAGAGGAGATATTTATGGCAAAAGCTAGACGTCGAGTACGTGATACTTGGAGAGAAAAAGCATGGTACACTATTAAAACACCTGTTGAATTTGGTGAAAAAGAAATTGGTTCAACCCCTGCAAGAGACCCTGAATTCTTAAATGGAAGAACTGTAGAAGTAACTATGAGGGAATTAACCGGAGATTTCTCAAAACAATACATTAAATTACAATTTGAAATCGATAATGTTGCAGGTAAAGTTGCAAATACTAAATTTACAGGACATAAAATTACCACCGATCGTATTAGAAGTATGATTAGAAGAGGTACCAGTAGGATAGATGCTCCTGTTATTGTTACCACTAAAGATGACCGTGAAATTAAGGTTCATGTCTTAGCTGTAACTAGTAGGAGAGCTAAATCTTCCCAACAAAAATTCATGAGAGAAACTATTGAAAATTTAGTTGCTGAATCAGCAAGTGAAAAATCTTTCAAAGAATTTAGTGAAATCTTAACCAATGGTAGATTAGCTTCTGAAATTTACCATAACGCTAAAAAAATATACCCACTTAACAGGGTAGAAATTATTAAAAGTAAAGTTTTAAACTAGTTTTAAAACTTTTTCTTAAACCTTTTTTTTTAAATTAAATATTTTAATTGTTTATTCTTATTCTCTTTTCATTTATTTTAGAAAATTATATTATTTATGAATAAAATAAATTTATATAATATTTTTTTTACAAAATTGTGATGATTTTTTATGGAAATGCATATATTGATAAATGCAGTTAGTGTAGTGCTTCTATTTATTATGGGCTCTTTTATTTATCAGAGAAAGGCTTTGGATTTTTTAGGCTCATTAGTAATGATAATAATGGGTATTGTAATATTGCTATCTGCAGGTCTTAGATGGCTTTTGATTATTGTAATATTTTTCTTAATGAGTATAGCAGCTACTTATTATTCTAAAGATTACAAAAAGAGATTAGGGGAATTTGAAGGTAGACGTACTGCCAAAAACGTTATTTCCAATGGGGTTGTTGCATTTGTGATGGCTGCTTTTGGAGGTTATTATCTTCCTTTTGTCGGTGGTTTTATAGGTGCAATTGCTACAGCAACATCTGATACATTAGGAAGTGAAATCGGTATTCTATCAGAGCCTCGTTTAATAACTACATTTAAAAAAGTTCCTGCAGGTACAGATGGTGCTGTCTCTGTTAGAGGTACGGTTGCAGGTATTATTGGTGCTGCAATTATTGGTATTTCTGCATTTTTACTTGGTGTTTTACCAGATATTTGGATTGCACTTAAAATATCAATTATTTCAGGTACTGTTGGTTGTTTTATGGACAGTTTACTTGGTGCAGTATTTGAAAGACGTAAATATTTAAACAATGAGCATGTAAATTTACTTGCTACAATTACAGGATGTATTGTAGGTATTCTATGTGCCCTTTAAATTTTTTAATTATTTTTTATTTATAACAACTTATTTTTTATTGGATTTTTTTATTTTCATATTATTTTTAGCTATTTTTATAGTTTTTTTTTATTTTTAACTTATTTCTGTGGGATTTTTTATTTTTTATATTATTTTTAGCTATTTAACAAATTGTAAACATTTTTTTTATTTTCAAATAATGGAGCTATTTATTCAATTATTTAAATCAATAAAAAATCACATCTTAATCTAAATTGTATTATTTATTATTATTTTTTAGATCTTAAATTAATAAGATAGAGAAATAGCTTGTCATGATTTAAATCTGTTAAAATTAGATTATAGATTTTAACCTATTATTTTTAAGTTTAAACATGCTTGAATTAGTTCAATATTAATTTAAAATAACTTTTCCATTATTTTTAAGTTAAATCTCTTAAAATTAGTAGTAGTAATAAATTATAAAATAGTCTATTGATTGTTTAAGTTTAAAAAATAAATAAAAAAAGTAAAGTAAATAAAATTTTTTTTATTTAGTTGTCTTCTTCAAGTACGAATGCATCCTTTCCTTGGTGACATTCAGGACAATGCCAATCATCAGGCATATCTGCTAATTTAGTACCTGGAGCAATGTTATATTCAGGGTCACCTTTTTCTTCATCGAATACATATCCGCAATACATACAAACATATCTAGCCATAATATCACTTTTTTATTTTCATTTGTATTAATACAAACTTATTGCATTTAAGTTTATATAAACTATTATATAGTATTTTTTGTTTTATTAATTTTTTATTAAACAAATTTTATAAGGTTTTAAAATTATAACTATATATAATATTTAAATTTTACAAAATCAATTTAAAAATTTTTTTAATTTAATATAGAAATCAGAGAAATTTAAATTTAAGATTTAATTTATCTGAATTTATTATTTTAACTAAGATTAAAATCATTTTTTTAGATTTCAGGTGATATAATGAAAGGAATGATATTGGTAATGGATGGTATGGGTGACCGTCCAATAAAAGAACTTAACAATCAGACACCACTTCAAGCTGCAAATACTCCTAATATGGATCAAATGGCTAAAGAGGGAATAACAGGAATTATGGATTCTATTGCTCCAGGAATTAGGCCTGGAAGTGATACTGCGCATTTATCAATTTTAGGATATGATCCCTATGAGGTATATACTGGAAGGGGTCCTTTTGAAGCTTCTGGTGTGGCTTTAGATGTTATTCCAGGAGATATTGCTTTTAGATGTAATTTTTCAACTATGGATGAAAATGGAATAGTTACTGATAGACGTGCTGGAAGAATTAGGGAAGGTACTAGGGATCTTGTAGAAAAATTAAATACTATGGTTCTTGATGATTATAATGATATTAAAATAATATTTAAAGAATCCACTGGTCATCGTGCTGTACTTGTACTTAGAGGCGAAGGTTTATCTGATAAAGTATCTGATGCTGACCCTAAGGTTGAAGGAAAAGCTCCTGCTGAAGTAGTAGCTTTAGACGGTTCTGCTGAAGCTGAAAAAACTGCAGATATTTTAAATAAAGTTGTTGTAAAAACTTATGAAATGTTAAAGGATCATCCAGTAAATCTTGAAAGGATTAAAAATGATTTACCTCCTGCAAATGTTGTAATTCCTCGTGGTGCAGGTGCAGTTCCTGAGGTAGAGCCTATTAATGATAAATATGAGATTAACTCAGCATGTATTGCAGAAACAGGTTTAATTATGGGTATTGCTCGTTTTGCTGGTATGGACGTTATCGAGATGGAGGATGTAACTGGTGGAGTTGACACTAATCTTGATAATATAAGGGATACTATCATTGACCAGGTTAAAAATTCCGACCATGATTTCTTCTTAATTAATATTGATGGAGCAGATGAGGCAGGTCATGACGGTAATATAAAACAAAAAGTAGAATTTATTGAGAAAGTAGATAAAGTTGTTATGAGCGAACTTTTAAAACTTGATGATGTTTATATATTTTTAACTGCAGATCACTCAACTCCAATTTCTGTTAAAAATCATACTGGTGATCCTGTACCTATATTAATTAGAGGTCCTGAAGTTAGAACTGATGATGTGGAGGAATACAATGAATTTGCTACTTATAAAGGCGGTCTTTGCAGAATCAGAGGTTCTGATGTAATGAATATCATGATGGATTATATGAATTATTCCCATAAATTTGGAGCTTAAACTGAGGTTATAATATGGCAAGTGTTGGTAAGAAATTATTTGGAACCTCTGGAATTAGAGGTGAGATAGGTTTAGAGGTTACTGGGGAACTTGCTTTAAATGTAGGTAAATCTCTTTCTTATTATCTTGGTAATGGGGGTACAGTTGTATTAGGTTATGATACAAGAACCACCAGTAAAATGTTGGATCAGGCTATTACTGCAGGTCTTGTTGAAAGTGGTGTAAATGTTATAAAGGTAGGAATGGTTCCAACTCCTCTTGTAGGTTATGCAACCGACAGATTAGGTGCTGATGCAGGTATAATGATTACTGCTTCACATAATCCATCAAAATACAATGGTATTAAAATATGGAATAGGAATGGTATGGCTTATACACCGGAACAGGAAAGTGAAATTGAGGACATCTACTTAAATAAAAAATATGTCAATGTTGGCTGGGATAAGATAGGTTCAATAACTGAAAACAATGAGATTAAAAAGGTTTATATGGATGATTTGTTGAGTATGGTTAATATTGAACCTGGATTTAAGGTTGTAATTGACTGTGCATCTGGTGCAGGTAGTGAAATATCTCCTATTGTCTTTAGACGTGCAGGATGTGAAGTAATCACCTTAAATTCACAAGTGGATGGATTTTTCCCAGGACGTAATCCTGAACCTAATGATGCAAATTTAGGTTCTCTTAAAAAGGTTGTTAAAGCTACTGGTGCAGATTTAGGTATTGCTCATGACGGGGATGCAGACCGTATGATGGCTGTAGATGAAACTGGAAAGGTTGTGAATTTTGATAAATTACTTGCACTTGTTGCTTCTGAGTTTGGTGGAACTGTTGTGACTACTGTTGATGCAGGTTTCATAATGGATGAGGAACTTGAAAAGGTTGGTGGAAAAGTTTTAAGAACACCTGTCGGAGATGTTGCAGTAGCAGATGGAATCTTAAAAAACAATGCTAGTTTTGGTGGAGAGCCATCTGGAACATGGTTACATCCTGATTTCTGTATGTGTCCTGACGGATTGTTATCAGGTTTGAGACTTGCAGATATAGTGTCTCATAAAGGTCCGCTTTCTAAATTATTGGATCAAATGCCTGATTATCCAAATATCCGTGAGAAAGTAACTTGTAGTAAAGAGGATAAAGTTAAAATCATGGAGAATATGGACAAAGAACTTGAAAATGCTTTTGATGATATTGAGGAAATTAATACTATTGATGGTGTTCGTATAAGTTTAAATGATGGTAGTTGGGTTTTAGTAAGACCATCAGGTACTGAAAACTACATTAGAATTACTTTAGAAGCTAAAACTGAAGAAAAAGCAAATGAAATTAAGAATATCTGTTTAGATATAATTAATTCTCATTTATAATTACTTTTTTTTAAACTTAATTAAATAATTAAGAGATATGATTGCTTTTTTAAGTGATTTTATTCCTTTTCTAGATTTATTGATTTTTTCTATTTTTTGCTGTTTTAATTTAAAAATAGAATAAATTTAATATTATATAAAATTAAATATTTTATTAAGTTCAAGATTTTTAAAATAAAAATTTTTCATTGAAAAAGATATGGAACAATTTTCATTGGAGGGATTTGATTGAAAGCTGTAATATTAAGCGCAGGTGAAGGTACAAGAATGAGACCATTAACTATTACCAAGCCTAAAACTATGTTGCCTGTTGCAGGAAAACCTATTATTCAATATACCATTGAAGCATTACGTGAATGCGGAATTAAAGATATTCTATTAATTGTAGGTTATAAGGAAGAAATGGTAAAAAACTACTTTAAGGATGGAAAGGAATTTGGAGTTAATATTTCCTATGAAACACAATCCAACTTGGAGGGAACTGCAAATGCAATAGGTTATGCTTCTGATTTTATTGATGATAGTATTATAGCTCTTAATGGAGATATTATTTTAGATGTTTCAATATTGTCTGAGATTATTGAGGATTATGAGGAAAACAAACCAGATACATTAATGGTACTTAAAGAGGTTGAGGATCCAACTGGTTTTGGTGTTGTTGAAATTGAAGACCATAATGTTGTAAATATTGTTGAAAAACCTAAGAAAGAAGAGGCACCAAGTAATTTAGCTAATACGGGAATATATATCTTTAATAAGGATATTTTCGAAAAGATTGAAAAAACTCCAGAATCACCTCGTGGGGAATATGAAATCACCGACTCCTTGTCATTACAAATTGAGGATGGTAAAACAATACGCGGTCATAAAACAGATAAGGATTGGTTGGATATTGGTAAACCATGGGAGCTTATTGAGATAAACGAAAAATTACTCAATAATGTAAAAATGGATATTAAAGGTAGAATTGAGGATGGAGTGACAATCCATGGTAATGTCTTCTTGGACGAAGGAAGTATTATCAAATCAGGGGTATATATTGAAGGACCAGTATATATTGGTAAAAACTGTGACATTGGGCCTAATTCCTATATACGTGGTAATTCTTACTTCGGTGATAATGTACATGTAGGAAATGCAGTTGAGATTAAAAACTCAATTATTATGGAGAATACCAATGTAAGCCACTTAAGTTATGTAGGTGATTCTATTTTAGGTTCCAACTGTAATATTGCTGCAGGAACTAACATTGCGAATTTACGTTTTGATAATAAAAATGTAAAAACTGTTATTAAGGATAAAAGAATAGACAGTGGTAGACGAAAACTTGGGGCTATTGTTGGGGATTATACTAAAACCGGAATTAACTCAAGTTTAAGTCCTGGTGTAAAAGTAGGATCTAATTCATCTATTGGTTCTGGTGTTCTTTTAATGAGAGATGTAGGTTCTAATGAAAGGGTTTTATTAAAACAAGAACATATTATTCAGCATAAAGGTAATGATGAATAATTTTATTTTATTTTTTTTATAGAATCTGAATCTATATAAAAATCTAAACCTATACAATGGTTTAAATTTTATTTTTTTATAAAGTCTAAATCCACATAAAAACTTAAACTTATGCAATGGTTTAATTTTTATTTTTTTATAAAGTCTAAATTTATATGATATTTTAATTTTTTTAATAATAATTAAATTTATATAATAGTTTAATTTAATTAGATTATATTATTAATTCATTTAATAAATATGAGGTAAAATTATGGAAATTAAAGATAGTGTTAAAATATTTCCCGGTGCTCATGTATTATGTGATGTTGAATTAGATGAAAATGTATCTATTTGGTATGGTGCTGTTGTCCGTGGGGATGTAGCTCCAATTAAAATAGGTAAGAATTCAAATGTACAGGATAACTGTGTATTACATACAACTAAAAACATACCATTAACCATTGGTGATAATGTAACTATAGGTCATGGTGCAGTTGTTCATGGATGTACTATTGAAGATAATGTGCTTATTGGTATGAATGCAACAGTACTTAACAATGCTCATATTGGTAAAAATTCAATTGTAGGTGCTGGAGCAGTTATAAGTGAAGGAAAAGAATATCCTGAAGGTAGTTTAATCTTAGGAGTTCCTGGAAGACGTATTAAAGATGTATCTCCAGAACAAATCAAAGGAATTCAGGAAAATGCCGATCATTATGTAAAACTTTCAAAAGCATATGATTTAGATGAGGAATAATTAGATTCTTCACTTTACTTTTTTTAGATAAGATATAATTTTTTTTATAGTGGTTGTAAAATGGAAGCGAGAAAGGTTATAAAAGAATTAGATCCTTATGTGCCTGGTAGGTCTGAGGATGAGATTTCAAACGAATTTAATGTTAAAAAAGAGGATATTGTTAAATTAGGTTCTAATGAGAATCCATGGGGTCCTTCTAAAAAAGCCGTTGAAGCTATTAAAAAGGAGGCTGATGGTGTAAATAGATATCCTGAAACAGATTTGCATCTACTTGTTGACGAACTTGCATCATATGCAGGTGTTAAATCTGAGAATGTAATAGTAACTGGTGATGGTGCTGATGAATTAATTGATGTACTTGCCAAAACTTTTATTGAACCAGGTGATGAATTTATAACTCCTCTTCCAACTTATACCTATTATGAATTTTTATTTAAACCGTATGGTGCAGTACCGGTTTATGCCAAATGGGACTTGGAGAATAATGCTCTTGATGTTCAGTCAGTTCTTGATGCAATATCAGATAAAACTAAATTTATTTTCATATGTTCTCCAAACAATCCAACAGGGACCTTAGTTTCTGAAAGTGATTTAAGAACTATTATTGAGGCAACCGATGCTCTTGTTATAATTGATGAGGCATACTTTGAATTTTCAGAACAGACCCAGGTAAATCTTATTAATGAATATGATAATGTATTTATTATAAGGACTATGTCAAAGGTTATGGGTCTTGCAGGTTTAAGGATTGGTTACGGATTATCTAATCCTGATGTAATCCAATATATGTATAGGATAAAACCGGTATTCTCACTTACGAGATTGTCATATGTTGCAAGTCTTGCAACCTTGAAGGATAAGGGGTATATTAAAGAGTCAACTGCTAAAAGTATAGAGTCAAGAGATTATTTATACCAGGAAGTTTCCAGATTTAAGAATCTTCATGTACTTGAATCAAAGTCAAACTTTATGTTAATTGATTTACATGACTCAGGTTATACCGCAGCAGAACTTACAAATAGATTAATGTCTAAGGGCATGATTGTAAGGGATTGCACATCTTTTAAAGGCATTGATGAATACTATATTAGAATTAGTGTTGCAAGTTTAGATGATGATAAAAGGTTTATAGAAGCTTTACATACTCTTGTGGATTAATTAAATAATTTTTTATTTTTTAATTTATTTTAACGATTTTTATTTCTTTTAAAACATCGATTTAATCTTTTTTAAATTTTTATACTATTTTTTAGCTTTATCCTTCTTTTAAAACATTAACTTAATCTTTTATTATTATGCAATTTTTCTAGTTTTATCTATTTTTTTAGATAATGCTTTTTTTTAAACTTTTTTTCTTAAATTTCAGCTATTTTTTAGATAGTTTTTTCTAGAATTTTTTAGTTTTATCTATTTTTAGAAAATATTTTCTTATTATTTTATTTAAATATAGGTTTCATCTTTTAATATTTGGTGTATCTCTTTTATTTTTTCAATAATTTTTGATTTTTATTAGAATAACTTAAATAATACTTATTATATAATTTTAATTAATTATTACTTATTTGATTAATTTATAAATAAAAAATAGGAATTAAAATAAAAAAAGATTGGATTTATAATTAAAAATAAGGTGGTAGAATGTATTTTGGAGGATCTGTAATATCTAGTGTTGACTTTCATGGCAGAATATCTTTAGCTATTTTTCTATCCCAATGTCCTCTCAGATGTCCATATTGTCAAAATGCAGAATTATTGGATGATAAAACTACAAAATCATTAGAAGAGGTTAGGGAATTAATAAATTATTCTGCTGATTTTTTAGATGCCGTTGTAATATCTGGTGGGGAACCTCTTGTTCAATCAGATGATGTTTTGGAGTTATTTAAATATACCAAGGACATTGGTTTGGAAACTAAATTAGATACTAGTGGGGTATATCCTCAAAAACTGGAACCATTACTTGATTATCTGGATTATCTAGCATTGGATGTGAAGGCACCTTTTGATAAATATAAGGAGGTAATCGGATCTGATATTGGTAGTGATGTTAAAAAATCAATGGATTTGGCATATGATAAGGAAGGTTTAACCTTAGAATGTAGAACAACCTATGTTCCTAAATTACTTAGTTTAGCTGATATTGAAACTATTGCCAAATCTGTTACCTGTGATATCTATACATTACAACAATATAGAAATAGGAATGTTTTAGATCCTCGTTTATACGAGATTGATAGTCCTAATCCCAATGATATGAGGGAATTTGCCCATTATCTTAAGAAATATCATTTAAATGATATTGAACTTCAATTAAAAACAGCAGAGTATGGTGATGAAGTAATAGATTAATTTTTAATATTGTTCTTATTTTTTAACTATTTTTAAAGATTTTAATTTATTTTATAAATATTATTAATTCATAAATCTAATTTCAGACAGTTATTCTGTGGTTTTTTTTCACTTTTAACAATTCATCATTTCCCAGACATTATCTATTCAATAAACTTTATTTAAAAAACTTTATTATTATACAAAAATTAATATAATAATATTATTTAATAAAATGTAAGTTTATATGGGGTTTTATTTTTTATCCAAATTCTTCTTATAAACTTAGTGGGTTATTTTAATCTTTAAAGATTTATTTCTTAAATTTAAATTATAAATTAAAAGTTAGAAGGGTTTATCATGCCAATTTTATCATTTGGAAGTCAAAACATTAATATTATCATTGGTAAAAAGAATATGACCATTCGAAAGATTTGGAAACACCCTTTAAAAGTTGGAGACCGTCTCTATTGTTACTGGAATCTGGTATCAAAAGAAAAGAAGAAGATATTCGAGGCTAAAGTTACAGATATTCAGTTAATAAAATATGGGGAATTAAAAAACAATGATGAACTGGCCCGTGCAGAGGGATATAAAGATGCTAAAGAGATGGTACATGATTTTAAAAAGATGTATGTCCAAAAATTAAAAGATGACGATATTTTCCAGATTATTTACTTTGAGAAATTAGATGTTGATGATTGGAAAGGGGAAAAAATTGATGAGAAAGCAATGATTACTCAAAGGGCAGACATTCTATTTGATAGTGGTAAATATGATAAATCTGTAAAATGTTATAATGCAGCTTTAAGATTTGATTCAAATGATGTTTATCTATTGAATAAGAAAGGGGATAACCTTTCAAGGTTAGGTAGATTTAAGGAGGCTATTAACTGTTATGATAAAGCTTTAAAAGTTGAATCTGATAATGAATTTATTTGGAATAATGAGGCTATTGCATATTTAAATTCAGGTAATCCTGAGGAAGCTCTTAAAGCTAATGACCATGCAATTAAAATCAATCCAAGAAACACTGTGGTTTTATACTGGAGAGGGTTTATTCTCGAAGTTTTAAATCGGCTTGAAGAGGCTCTTCAAGTGTATAATATTCTTTTAAATATTGATGATAGTAATCCTGAGGTATGGAATGCAATTGGTGATATATTAACAGATATTGAAAAACCTGAAGAGGCTTTAAAGGCATATGATAAAGGTTTGGAATTATGTTTAGAGGATTCTCCCATGAATGCATCAGCATTAAATCGAAGGGGTAATGCTTTAGTAGAACTTGGTCGTTTTTCTGAAGCATTGGACTGTTTTGATAAGGCAATTAATATTGATAAGGATAATACTAATTTCTTATTAAATAAGGGAGTTGTTTTAATGGAAATGGGTGAATTTGCAAAGGCTGAAAATATTTTTACTACAATTTTAGCAATTGATCCTAACAATGAGGATGCGCAGTTTCTTAAAACAGAATGTCTTGAATACTTCTAGTTTATTTTTTTCAAACCCTACTTTATTACATGTTTTTTTTTAAATCTCTTTTAAAAACATTTTTCCTTTTTTTAAAAAAACTTTATTCTTTAATATATTCATGTAGATTCATCAGTACATATCATCTTTACTTTTTAGGTCTTATCTTTAAATTTAAAATATAGTTAATTATCTTGAATGTTTATTGATACTTTCTATTTTATTTTAATTTGTCTCTATTTATCTGATGGTCTTTTCTTTTCAAGTTTTTTAAATATTTTCATATATTTTTATAGACCTAGTTAAACTCAATTTTTAACTTGAAACAATATCTGAAATAAGAGTTGCTTAAGATTCAATTCTTATATTAATGCCTGAAATATGAAACCAGCTATTATAAGATCTTTTTTATAAAAGATTTTTATAGTCTTGTTGATTTTAGAATGGATGCTCATGTTTTTTTTTTAATCTTTTCAGGCTTTTTTGTAATAACTTATCTTTGAATTAATTTTTTTGTAATATTCTATCTTTGAATAATCTTACTAGAATTGTTCCAAGATAGGTTCCTATAAAGATTACAGCAAAGCCTGTTATGAGAAATGCGATAAGTTCTATAGAATTTACCATGTTATTTGCAGTTGAATTGGAGGATAATGTGGTGGTATTTATTACAGAACCTACTGAATCGGATATTATATTTGATGGAAGGCTATTGGAAGCATATGAAAGGGCTAAAGATCCTAAGATTATAAGATAACTGATAACTAAGAAAGATAAACCATTGGTGTTTGCATCTCTAAGATTGTTACAGCTAACAATTCCCATAACAAAACTTCCGGTAAATAGTGAAGTAAGTATTATAATACCTAAATAAATGGTATATGAAACCGTTCCGTTTATTAAATAAGGATTATATAAAAATGAGCTTAAAAATAATGATATTCCGAATATGATAAATCCGATCATAACTCCTATAAAACTTGTATTGGAGTCAATCCTAGATATTAATTTATCGTCATTTCCTCTAACGCTATATTCTTTAACGATATCTAAGTTGTATCCGCATTTTCTACATTTTGCTTCATTGTTATTATTGTCTGTACCACAGTTTGGACACTTCATCATATCACTTAGAACTTAAAAATAGTAAAAAAATCTTTTCATGATATATTGTTTTAAAAATTTATAAAAGAGAAAAAAATGAATAAAATGTTTGTTTATTCATTTAAGTATTTCTTAACTAGTGAAATTCCCCATTCGGTCATTTCCTGTGATTTATCAATGTCGTCTGTTTCGGCGAAACATCTGAATATAGGTTCTGTTCCACTAGGTCTTATGATTACCCAGCCGTCATCCCTTAGGATTTTAACTCCGTCGGTTCTATCAAGTTCATAGTCGGTAGTATCGGAAATCTCTTTAGCTATGTTGGACATAACCTCTTCTTTTTTATCATCAGGACATTCGGTTTTCATTTTAACTGTATAGTATTCCGGAAGTTCACTTACAAGTTCTGATAATGGCTTTTTCTCTTTGGCAATGATTTCTAAAATTTTAGATACAGTCATTGCAGCATCCCTTCCATAAACGAAATCAGGGAAAATTAATCCCCCATTCTCTTCTCCACCAAATAGTCCATCAGTTTCTTGAAGTTTCCTTGCAACAAGTAAATCTCCTACGGCAGTTGCAATAACCTCTCCCCCATATTCTTCTGCAATATCATAGATTGCTGTTGAGGTTGCAACTGTAGTTACAATGGTTCCACCATTGTTTTCTTTAAGCATTGCCTTTTCAACAAGTGAGAATGTTTTATCTCCAAGAACAAAATTACCTTTCTCGTCAATACATATGGTTCTATCTGCATCACCGTCATGTGCAAGACCGATATCGGCACCTAATTCTTTTACGGTTGCGATTAAATCTCCAAGATTTTCCTCGATAGGCTCAGGGTTACGTCCTGGGAAGTGACCGTCAGCTTGACAATTTAATGTTGTAACATCACATCCGATTTTTCTAAGTAGATATGGAGCTGTATAGGAACCTGCACCTGATCCACAGTCTACAACTACTTTAAGATGTGCATTTTTAATCGCCTCTGAATCTACCCTTTTGATTGCCTCATCAATATACTCGTCGATTATATTGTTATTTGTATAAACCTTTCCTATTTCGTCCCATTTTGCTCTTTTAGGCTCACTATCAAAGAACATCTCTTCAACTTTAAGTTCCATGTCATCTGGTGTACCTATTCCATATTCATCTACAAATTTAAGACCATTATATTTTGGGGGGTTGTGGGATGCAGTTACTATAATTCCACCATCGTAATAATTTCTAACTGCATACTGGATTGCAGGGGTTGGAAGTATTCCCAAATCTACCACATCACATCCTGATGATAATAATCCTGCAGTAATCGCATGTTTTAACATGGGGGTAGATGTTCTTGTATCTCCTCCAATAGCAACAGTTCCTTGTATAAGAGTACCATAACTTGCTGCAAGTCTTGCTGCAAATTCTGGTGTCATTTCTTCATTTGCTACTCTACGTACACCAAAAGTTCCAAATAATCGTTTTTTAGACATTTTTATACCTTATATTCTTGAATTAATAAATTTAAAGAAAAATCTATGATTTCAAATCAAATCATGTAATCATATTTTTTATAACTAATGAAATTTAATACTAAAATATTTCTATCTTAAAAATATTAATATTTTCTATTTTCTAATTATTCTTTTGTATTTTATTAGTTTTAATTTTTTTCAGGTATAATGAAAATAGTATTTCTTTTATTGTCTTTTTTGGGTATGATTGATTTTTCAATATTGCTAAACTTCTAGTAAACAATTTATAATTAGAATTAATATTATTCAAATTTTATGGAGTTTGAATCTTCTAAACTTAATTCTAACTCATTTTTATACTGGGTAACAGTTCCTGTAACCTTAACATTTCTATTTTTAAATTGATTTATGTCAATGTTGTGATTATTAAAATCATCAAGGCCAGATTCAAATAGTATTAAATTTATTCTTCCGGTTTTATCGTTTAAACTTATAAAACAGGTTTTACTATTCTTTGAATATTTGATACTGGAAATAGTCCCATGGATTACTATTTTTTCATTTATGTTACTACTTGTAATCTGATTAATACTTAATTCCTTAGGCTCTATAAAACCTGAGGTGAGAATTAGTCCAACTATTCCAATAATAGTGGTGATTAAAGCAATCTCATAAATGTCCTTATCTGTAATAATCATATAATCTGGCCTTTTAATTTACTTAAGTTTATAAAATGTTTTTATAAACTATATTTTGATTTATTAAATGGATTTATAAGATTTATTTATTTTTAATTAAATTATTTTAAAGATTTTAAATATCTAAAAGTCTTAATCTCTTCCTGTTTTTTGTATTTTATTTTGGATTTTAAATTTTTAAATGGTTTATAATTTAATCTTTTATTTAAAAGCAGTATTATTAAAAAATTAGTATATGATTAAATCATTTTAAAAATTAGGCCTTTGATCTTTAACTTAAAGTATAAAAATAGTTGATTAATGTTATTTGTTTTTTAACTTAAGTTTTTAAAGCTTAAAAACTTAATATGATTGTTTTTTTAGGCAATCGATTTTTGAAACTTTAAAAATAAATAAATTAAAATAGAAAGGAAAATTTATTCCTTATACATGGATTTAAGTCTTTCAACACTATCGATGTCTTTAAGACCTTTATCTTCCCTTATTCTTTTAACTACTGGAAATCTTAATGAATATCCTGCCTCATATTCTGGACTTTTTACAATCTCACTATATGCAACCTCAAATATTATTCTAGGTTCCACAGTAATCTTTGTACCTTTCTGTGAGATTTTATATTCTTCCATCTTTTTAGTAAGCTCCTCTAATTGTTCATCACTGAGACCTGTACCAACCTGGGCAACAGTTTTAAGATTCTCATCCTCATCCTGAAGTGCTATAAGATAAGATCCTATGAACTCCCCTCTTTTACCAATACCTTTGGTTCCACCAACAACAACGGCATCAAGGTTTTCAGGTTCTGCTTTATATTTGAGCATTTTTTTACCACGTACTCCTGGAATATATGGTTCAAATGCGTTTTTAATCATAATGCCCTCATGACCTCCAGCAATGGATCTTTTAAATAAATCCTGTGCATCCTTGACATTATCAGGTGTACATATTACGAGTTCACTTAGATTAATCATATCTGTTGAGGTGTCGGTAATTGATTGGAGAATTTCACGTCTTTTCTCCATTGCCTCATCAATAAGTGGTTTTTTATAATATAATAAATCATATAAATAAAGTTCTACAGGAATATTCTCCATTGCCTCTTCAATATTGTATTTACGTCTTACACGATGTAGGATATTCTGGAAGGATAAAGGTTTTCCATCACGCATTGCAATAATTTCACCTTCTGCAACAAAGTCCTCATCTGGTAAACCTTTATTTACAGCATCCACAATTTCTGGAATTGCTTTTGTAATATTTTCAAGTCTTCTTGTAAATAGGGTTACCTCACCATTGTGTTTATGTATTTGGCATCTAATTCCATCATATTTTGTTTCACATAATGCTTTCTTCATTTCATTAATGCTTATATCGATACCTTCAGACAACTGTGCAAGCATTAGTTTTACAGGTTTTCCAGGTGTTAAATTTAACTTTTCAAGTCCCTCTGCACCTTCGGTTTCTCCAACTTTTGCAACAAGTCCTAAATCATTTGTTAGCATGGTGGCTCTATCAACGATTTTCTTATCAATTCCGAATGCATCGGAAAGGCTATCCCTTATAATACCTTCACCTACACCGATACGTAATTGTTC
>JBJEIL010000006.1:0-3812 GCA_051876995.1 Methanobrevibacter sp.
ATAAGGATGCAATTAGTATTAATGGTAATATTGATGAGATGATATTTGCAACTATTGATGGAATGTTAAAAAATAAAAAACCTGGTGAAAAGCGTATTTTAGCATTTCTTGATGATATTGGTTATACCTCTGCAGATAATATTGGAATTAACAGATTGTCCTATCCAGAGTCAATCCATATTATAAAAGTTATATCAGTAAATAGGGTAATGCCTAAACACATTATATATGCTCTTAAAAATGGTGCTGATGGAATATTTATAGGAGAATATCCTGGAGACTTAATGTTTGATGAGATAAATCATAATATTCAAAAGATTAAAAATGAAATCAAATTAAATAATATGAATCCTGAAAGACTCGGATTTTCTAAAGTATATATCCCATATTTCTCAGGTCTTGCACGTAAATTTAAAGAGTTTGATGAAAAAATAGAAGAATTAAATCAGTTCGCTGAATAGTTTAATTCTTAATTAAATATTAATTAGTTTTTAAAACTATTCATATAATATATTATTTTTTTATTTTTAACTATTTTTAGCTATTTTTCTTAATTTTATTTCTATTTATATGTTTTAGTTGTTATTTTATTTTTCAGATATTTTTATTGTATTTACATGTTCTAGTTATTTTTTTTATTTTTTTATCTTTAGTTTGACTTTATATTTTATCTGTTCATTTGTGTTTTATTTTTATTTTAATTAATTCCTGTTTAGTATTTTGAATTTTTTTGTCTTTTAAAAACTAAATTTCATTATTCTTGTAATTATTATATAATAAATCTGTCTTTTTTTTAAAATTTATATCCCTTTTATAATTATATAATATATAATAGTATTATAATAGTATCAAAAATTATTAGTAAAATTATTTAAAAATATTTGATTAAGTATTATATATTAAAATTTTTTTTAAATTCTTTTTTATGATATGATAACATGGCATTAATAAATACAACTTTTAAATCAATAGCATTAGGTAGAAATGTATCTTTTACTGCAGTTTTACCTGTAGATAATATAGATTATTTAAATGAAAGGAATAGATCATTAAAAGGACCATATAAAACTTTATATTTGCTTAATGGTTTATATGGTGATTGTACGGAATGGTTAACACATACTGATATTAAAAGAATTGCTGAGAGAAATAATCTTGCTGTTATAATGCCTAGTGGTGAGAATAGTTTTTACCGTAATCATATTGAAGATAATAGACTATTTTCTACTTATATTGGTGTGGAATTGGTAGATATTACACGAAATATGTTCAATCTATCTAATAAAAGAGAGGATACTTTTATTGGAGGATATTCAATGGGTGGTTATGGTGCTTTATATAATGGATTTAAATATAATAATAGATTTTCAAAGATTATAGCTCTTTCACCAGCTTTAATTTTGGAAAATAGATTTGATAAAGATAATGAATCTAGTTTTAAGTATAATCAAAATTTTTTTGAATGGTGTTTTGGTTCTTCCCAAAATATTATGAAAACAGAGGCAAATCCTGAAGTTTTATTAAATAATCTAATTGATGATGAGGAGTTTATACCGGATATCTATCTTGCATGTGGGGAAGATGATGATTTAATTTGGTCCTGCCGTAAATTTAAAGGATTTTTAAATAATAACCATATTGATTTTAGATACATGGAAGGTAGGGGTGGTCATGAATGGGATTATTGGAATGGATTAATGGATGATATTATTAAATGGTTAAATATAGAATACAAATAATTAAATTTATTTAAATTCTTTAAATTTAATTAAGTGTGTTATTAAAATCTTTACATTTAAGTAAATACTTTTTATAAATTTTAAAAGAGATGCACATATATTAGTTTTAAAAAATAAGTTAAAAATTTAAAGGGTAGAAGATTTAAATCTCATCCATAAATCTATCTCTAATTTCATCAGGGGATAGATCTATTACAGGAGCCTTTGTATTCCCTGCTTCTACTTTATACTCTATAAAATAACATTTATTGCTTTCAAGAATATCCTTAAAGTTGATATCTTCAAAATTATATGCATTTTCAAAGCCAGAGTCTTTAGCTAATTTTACAAGATCTAAATCTTTTGCATATGTTTCCTGATTACCTGTTGAACCATAAGCCCCATTATTAATTACTATCCATATAAGATTGGACGGTTGATACTTTCCAGCTGTAATCAATGAACCTAAATTCATAAGTAATGCGCCATCACCATCAAGAACTACTACTTTTTTCTCTTGAGATAATGCAAGTCCAAGTCCAATTGATGAGACTAATCCCATAGAACCTATCATATAGAAGTTTCTTTTTCTGTCTTTTACTTGGTATAATTCTTTAGAAGGAACTCCGATATTTGCAACTACAAGTTCGTCGTTAATTTCTTCCATAATTTCTTTAATTGCATCAATACGTGTAGCCATTTTCATTCCTCCTCCAATTTCCAGTATTTAATTTCAAGAAGTATGCTAACAGGTTTACCTTCTTCTACAGCATCGTTCCATGAATTTTTAACAATATTGTATGCTTCTGTAATTTTATATGGCTTATAATAATCTAAATTAAGTGATTCGAGAAGTTTCGGAGTAGCTTTACCCATTGGAACTTGACCAACTATGGACTCTCCTTCAGTTCCTCTATGGCTCATAATCATTACAAGTGGAAATGAATATAATTCATAGAGGGAACATAATGCATTTATACAGTTTCCAAGTCCTGAATTCTGCATTAAAATACATGTTCGTTTTCCTGCCATATATGCTCCTGCACAAATTCCAAGTCCTTCCTCTTCACGTGTTACAGGTATATGGGTAATTTCATTATCATTATCAATTAATTTTAACAATTCTTTTAAATTAGCGCATGGTACACTTACAATAAAGTTAATGCCTGCACTTTTAATACCATTATAAATAGCTTCACTACTATTCATTTTATTCAACCATTGTTCTTTTTTTTTATTTTTTATTTATAACTTAAACATTATTTAAATGAAATAACAAAATACTAATATATATAAATAGATATATTAATTATATATATAAGAATTTTGAATTAATATTTCTGATTAATTTTATTTAAATGAAATATATTGATTTAATTTAAGGATAAAGGTGTTATAATGAAAGCAGATGCTGTAAAAATAGCAGACGGTGTATATTGGGTAGGTGCCCTTGATTGGGATGCTCGTGAATTCCACGGATATACCTTAGATGGTACAACCTACAATTGTTATCTTGTATTTGGTGATGATAAGATTGCTTTAATTGATAATGTATATGGTGGATTTTTCCCTCAACAATGGGCTAGAATCGAAGATGCCTTTGCTCAGGAAGGTAAGGACGAGATTCAAATAGATGTTGTTGTACAGAATCATATTGAAAATGATCATAGTACCACATTACCTACTATTGTAGATAAATTCCCTGATGTGGAAATCTATTGTACTCAAATTGCAATTCCAGGTCTTAAAAAACTTTTCCCAGTTTTAGAAGATAAAGAAATGAATCCTATTAAAACCGGTGATACCTTAGATATTGGTGGTAAATCATTTACTTTTATCAATGCTCCAATGCTTCACTGGACAGACAGTAACTTTACTTTATATAATGAGGAAGGAATTTTATTCTCCAATGATGCATTTGGTCAACATTATTGCAGTGCTAAAAGATATGATGTTGATGTGGATGCTAAAGAACTTGAAAATGTTGCAAAAAAATATTATGCAAATTTAATTACATTATCTTCACCTCTTGTAGTAAATAAAGTTAAAGAAATGGAGGATTTAGGTTTACTTCAAAAAGTAAAAATGATTGCT
>JBJEIL010000007.1:0-17709 GCA_051876995.1 Methanobrevibacter sp.
CTGTTTTTGTATCTACTGTATTTAGAGGTGCTCATCCTGGGGGTACTACTCCAGTAGGTGAAATTGTTGATTCAAATCTTGAAACTGATGTTGACGGTCTTTATGTTTGTGATGGATCCGTATTTCCTAAAGCTCCAGGTTGTCCACCGATTGTGGCTATCTTAGCTTTATCATTAAGACTTTCAAAATATTTAATTGAAAATTTAAATTAATTCTTTTATTTATTTTTTCAATTCTTTTTATCGGTTTTTTAATAATTTGCAGATTCTAATTTTGAATAAATTTTTATTGGCTTTATATTGGCCTTGTCTTCTTTTATCTTAATGGTCTATTAATAGACTATAATTTAATGATGGCTATTTTTTAATATTTCAACAGGATATGACTACATTATTTTAAACTTTTAGTGCATCTATATATCTTATAATAATTTTATACAGGTTTTTCTGGTTTTAAAATTGTAATCTTGGATTATTCTATAATTTTTTATAGTCATATTTCTTGAATTCAGTAATCTATTTTTTATTTATTTTATCTATTTTTCTTTATTTTTTATTTTAAACATCAAATTACAATCCTATTTCTTGAATTCAGTAATTTATTTTTTTTTATTTATTTATTTATTTATTTTATTTGTTTTACTTTGTTTTTTATTTCAATTATTAGATTATGGTTATGGTCTTAATATTTATCTAAAAATTATTGTTTTAATGAAACAGTATTAAATTTTTATTTTTTTATTAAATTAACAATTTAAATACTATATGTATTCATTATATTCAATGTATTCATTATATAAGACTTATATATTTTATAATATAAAATATATTTTAATTATTATGGTGAAGGTGGGTATATGGAAAGAACTACAATTTCATTACCGGTTGAGGTTAAAAAAAGATTATTAAACTATGGGAATATGAATGATTCATATAGTGATGTCATTGTTAAATTAATGGATAGCTATGATGAGAGTCATAGAAATCAAAGTATTGTAGAAAATAATACATTAGAAAATAATTCTCTTGTAAATGATGAACTTATAAATGCACTTAAACAGGAGATAAAAAGTGAGATAATTCAAGAAAACAATAAGGAAAATCCAAAAACTAATAATAGAAAAAAATCCACTAAGAAAAATAGATCAAAAAAGGCTAAAGATAATGGTGAAAATAAATCTAAAGAGGAGATAAAATCAAAAGGTAATAAATCTAGTAATGTGGATGATAATAAAAACAGTATTGGTAGGGAAGACACTAAAAATAAAAATTCAGACAATACAAAAGAGGATGAAAACAGTAATAATAAGAATAATGAAAGCAGTAAAAATTCAGATAGTAAAGTAGATAATAAAGATAAGAACAGAAAAAGTAAAGATTCAAATAATACTACAAAAAAGAATAATAAAAATAATAAAAACAACGATAATGATAAGGGAGATGATAATAAAAGTAATTCAAGACCACGCTCTGCAATAGAAACAGAAATTGAGGAATTGGAAAAATTATATCATATTAAGATTTAATTTTTATTATTCAATTTCTTTTTAAGCTCTTTCCAATTAGGACAGAATATATCCATATACTCCTTAAATTCTTTTCCATGGTTTGCTACGTATAAATGTGTTAATTCGTGGATAGTGACATATTCCAAACAGTCTATAGGTTTTTTAGCAAGTTGAAGATTTAACCAAATACGTTTATCCCGTGTATTACATGTTCCCCAACGAGTCTTCATGTTTTTAACTCTCCACTCATTAGGTCTTTTACCTACAATCTTAACACATCTTTCTAAAACTTCAGGAATTTTATTTTTAATCTCTTTTCTATAGAATTCGTTCATTGCCTTTTCACGTTTTTCAAAACTATTATTTTCACTATTTATGGGTAAATATATGTTCTTATCTTCAATAAAGACCTCTTTATTTTTAATAGTCCTTTTAATTATTTTTAGTGTGTAGGGTTTTCCCCAAAGATAATGCTTTTCACCATCTGTGTATTTTAGTTCCTGTTTTTTAGATTTTTCAGAATTAATGATTGTTTGTTTTTGTTTTTCTTTAATCCAATCTATTTTAGATTCGGCAAATTGGATGATTTTCTCACGTGATATGGAGTGGGGGGCAGATATTTTAACTTGTCCCTCTGGTGGAACTACACGTAGATACATATTTTTAATTTTCTTTTTTTCCACAGTAATTATAACATCATTGACTTTAATTGTATATGTCATTGTATACCCTCAATATCAAATAATTAAGTTAATTTAAAAGGTAATTAGGTATTTGATAAAATAAGTCATCTTATTTTTGAAAAAATTAAAAATAGGATAATAAATAAAAAAGTGTTTAAAAAAAGTTTAATTTTGGAATTGAAGATCAATATCCTTTGATTTAATTATTCTCTCACAGTACTTACATCTTAATTCTGCAGGAGATTTATTAATTACTGTAAATTTTGGTTGAATTGGTTCAAATTGTTCATTGGATATACATTTTGGATTAGTACATTTGATTATACCAGTTAATTCTTTGTTTAGTTGAACTTTTTCCTTTTGAACGATTCCATAATCTCTTACAATATTAATTGTTGCATCAGGTGCAATAAGTGCAATTTGATCTACTTCATGAGTATTTAATTCACGATTTTCAATTTTTAAAATGTCTTTTCTTCCCATTTCATGGGATGAAACATTCATTGCAACAGTTAAATCTTTTGCTTCTTCACTTGGAAGACCTAAAATGTTTAATACATATAGTGATTTATTTGCAGTAATATGGTCTATTACCGTACCATTTTTAATTGGTTTTATTTTTAAATCAGGTTCTTTCATTTTAAACTCTCAATATTTTTTTTAAATATAAACTGAATATTCGAAAATCAAATAAAATATTCTAAAGTTAATATTTAATTTATTTCTATTAGTTTTTTAATTTTTTCATAACCATTTAATAGTAAATATTTTTCACTTTAAAAAGTTTTTTTAAAAATAGCTTAAATGGTAAATATGGAATTAATATATTTATATTTTTAAAAATAATGGGAGTATTTGATTATTTTTTAAGTTTTAATTAATTAGATAGTTTAAATGGTAAATGTAAGATTAATATATTTATATTTTTAAAAATATTAAGAATATTTAATTATTTTTTGAATTTTAATTAATAAAAATAGTTCAATTATAAAAAAAGTAAAAAATAGAGATTATTTGTCTATTTGACAAATAACTCTACGAATTTTGCATATGCAGGTCTTGTAATAAATACACCTACAAGAACACCTAAGATTGTAGTAAATGCGAAACCAGATATTGTACCAATACCACTTGCACCTCTTACAAATCCAACATATGTTAATGGTAACATTGCTGCAATTAAAGTACCTGCAGATGCAAAGATAATGAAGAATGCTTTATCTACATTCATTTTAGTTCTAGTTCGTCTTCTACTTTTCTTGGTGTTTTCACCTTGATGAGCCAATACCTCATCGGTAATAATAATTTGATCGTCTACACCAGTACCTACAGATGCCATTAAACCGGCGATAGCTGCAAGATCTATATTCCAGTGTATTACAGACGCTATTCCCAGTACAATAAGCACCTCTGACAAGGTAGTTATAAGTATAGGAAATACGAGTATCGGTCTTCTATATCTTATGAAGATAATTACAAAGATAGCAAGAATTGCAAGAATTGCTGCAACCATTGTTCCTTCAATAAATTGCTGACCTAATTCTGCTGAGACAGTATCTGAACCAATTACACTAACCTTTACTGGTAGGGAACCTGTTTTTAAAACAGTGTAAATATCATTCGCTTTTTCTTTAGCGTCTTGCTCGTCGTTACCTCCACCAGTAACTTCAAGTTCAGTTGTAGGTTCTCCATTGGCTAATTCAGCTGATAACTTAGGCGGGTTCTTATCGATTGGTTTTCCATCTAAGTACATAACTACTTCATGACCAGACTTTCCTTTAGCATTCTGAGCAAATTTCTTAGCTCCTTGGGTAGTAAGTTTAAATGGTACTTGCCAGGATTGACCTGTTACTTGGTACATATCAACACTACTAATGTCGGAACCAGTAAGAACTGTTTTGTTATCAATTTTTGCCTCAAATACACCAGGATTTCCAATTAGCCGCTCCACCTCTTCAGGTGTGGCTCCTGCCATCTCTACTACAACTTGCTGATTACCACTTTGTCTAACTTTTACGTCACTAATACCATACAAGTTTAAACGTTTATCCAATACTGTGGTAACAACATTCATTGTTTCTCTATCAACGGAATGTTCTAATTGGAGCTGTATAACAGATCCTCCTTTCAGATCAAGACCTTCTGAAATTCCAAATGTCGCAATACAAATTATACTTAGAATAATACATACAATTAATAAGATAACATGTTTATCTTTCAGGAATTCAACGGGATCATTTCGTCTCCTCATGCTCCCACCTTCCTTTTATGATTATGTTTCCTATTGTTTTTGAAATCGATGTATTTTCTTAAGATTCCAAGGTTCATAAACCATGTGTTAATTATATCTGCAACTAATCCGAGAATTAAAACCATAGAAATTTCACTTAAAGTTTTTGCTTGTGGCATAAATATGTCTGTTACTACATACAACACAACCATTGCAGCAATAGCTGCTATAGACATGGTTAAACCAGTCTTCATAGCTTCAGTTGCTCTTTCAACTACAGTTCCATTTTTACGTTTTAATAGACGGGTTGTTAACATAATATCGGTATCTACACTATAACCTATTAACATTAACAAAGCACCTACGGATGCAATGGATAAAGGAACATTGAGTAAAGCCATTCCTCCGGCAGCATAAATTATATCGAAGAGTGCAGATAAGATAACTGCAAATGCCGGAACAATTTCTCTAAATACGAAAAATACAGTAATTGCCATAAAAATAAATGCAAAGAGTAATGCCCAATAAACTTGGTTCATTGCCTCTTGACTTAATACAGGTCCTACTGTATTATAACTTGTTACAGTTCCCATTCCATTTAGTGCCTGTTTAAATTGTCCTACATCTACTTTATCAGATAATTCAATAGTGGCTTTATTATTTGAATTACTTATAATTTTAACCTCATTAACATGAAGTGCACTTTGTAATTGACTTGTGATTTGATCATTACTCATTTGATGATTTAGAGTAACTTCGGCCATTGTACCTCCTTTAAGATCAACACCTTCATCAATACCAATTGTTGCTAAACAGGTTAAAGATAAAATAGCAATGACTATAGGAACGATTATTAATAATTTATAGTTTTCCATAAATTTTTCTAACATAATCCACCTATTATTCATTTTTAGATTAAAATTTTAAATAAATGTTAAACATTTAAAATTTAATTTTAATTTAAATCATTTGACTAAATTGGAAAAAATACTTGTTAAGTCACAAATATTTTTTAAATAGATTATTAATAATCATAAATCGATTATGATTTAATAATAAAATAATTATTTTATTGTAAAGATTTTGATTTTAGATTTAAAAATATTCGACATTTTTTATCTAAAATTTTTCAAATAGAAATATAATTATATTTCTAATTTATTATTATTCATTTCGGTAATATATAATATTTTATAATATATTGTTTAAAAAAGAATTTTGGTATTAAAAAATTAAAAAAATCAGTCTGTTTTTAATATTTTTATAAAATATATTTATTTTAGTGTAATTTTAAAAAATATTATTCAAATAAAAGTCTTTAAAAAATTCTTTTTAGCTTTATTAAATTTGAAGTTAATTAACTATTTTTATTGAAGAATTAATCTTTGTTCAGGGGATTAATTAATTTATAAAAGAATTAGTTTTTGTTCTATAAGGTTAACTATTTATTTATTGAAGAATTAGTTTTGGTTTAAAATAAGTAAAAAGTTTGAATAAAATATTATTGTCTATTGGTAAATACTTAAATCTAATAGTTTAGCACAGACTTCACTATCTTTTCTAAGTTTATTATCACTTTTATCTTTAGTTTTAAGAGAAAATCTTTCTATTACTCTACCACCACGGGCTTTAACCTTTTCCTCCATTCTATCTAAACTTGCTTTTGCACCTGATGAGGTCATTGTTGCAAATAACACCACATCTTTACCTCTGAGGTCACATCTGTCGATTATTGTAATAATAGCGGGACTAGGTTTACCTGACCATACAGGGGTTCCAAAGTAAATTACATCATAGTCACTAACATCAACACGTTTTGGGGAAATTTCGGTTTTATTTTCTCTTAAAGCATCAATAGAAGATGTTAACCTATTTTTAAAACCTGAACGATTTTTCTTATCTTCTATCTGTATTAAATCTCCATCTAACTTAACAGATAATGTTTCAGCAACAATCTTTGTTTTTTCACTGTCAGAGTAATATATAATTAAGGTTTTCATTTTAATCAATATCTTCTTTTAATCAATATAAAATTCAATATTATGTAAAAGTATATTTTTTCAATTAATATAGTTTGTTATTATCTAATAATATTAATCATTTTATAAAATATTTGTTTAAAATTAATAATTTAAATAAAACTTCTTAAACTTTCTATGTTTTTGTAAAATTAGCGATTTTTCAGATTAAATATTCTTTCTATTTTATATTTTATTTTAAAACTAACTTTTATGATAGTTAGTTAGAAAATTAGGGAAGGTTTAATTTATGGATGTAATCCATAAAGGTTTAAACCTGCCTTTTCATCAAATCCACACATGATATTCATGTTCTGTATTGCTTGACCTGCGGCACCTTTTACAAGGTTATCTATTGCAGAAATGACTACAAGTTGACCAGTTTCATCAACTTCAAAACAACCGATGTGGATATAGTTGGATCCACGTACTGAGCTTAATCTTGGGATCTCACCATTTTCAAGTATCTTTACAAATGGTTCATCTTTATATTCTTTTTTATAGATTTCTGTGATTTTTCCTTGAAGATCTTCCCTTTCCTCTTTAGTTTCATATCCCATATCATCAGATAACAGTACATGGTTAGTTGTAAGTATTCCCCTTTCGACAGGTACAAGTATTGGTGTAAAGGAAATCCTGACATCTGAAAATCTTTGAAGTTCCTGCTGGATTTCAGGAGTATGTCTGTGGGTAGTTACTTTATATGGATTAACATTATCTGCAATGTTTGGATAATGGGTTGTTTCGGAAGGTGAAATTCCTGCACCACTTACACCAGTTTTAGAGTCAAATATCATTCTATATGCTAATTGGTGTTTTGACAATGGATAACCTGATAAGATTGCTCCTGTTGTAAAACAGCCTGGATTTCCAATAAGCCTTGATTTTTTAATTTCCTCTCTGTGAATTTCTGGAAGACCATAGACACTTGGTATTGGCTCTGTGTGTTTTAAATGATACCATTTTTCATAAACGGAATAATCATCAAACCTATAATCTCCACTTAAATCAATGATTTTTGCATCGGTTTTTTCATATAAATCTGGAATGATTTTCATTGATGCTCCATGAGGTGTTGCTGTAAATATTATGTCCTCATCAAATTCCCTAGGTTCTTTGTTTTCAAACACCAATCCTGTATCTTGTAAATGATGATGAATTGTCTCAATTGGTTTTGATTCATTACTTCTTGATGTTACTGTACTTACTTCAACTTCCGGATGATTTAACAATAATCTTAATAATTCACCACCAGTATAACCACTGGCTCCAATAATAGCTACATTGACCATAATTTAATACCTTCTATCTTTTTATTGGTTTTTAATTTTTAATTAATTAGGACTAATCACAGTTTTCTAATCTTTTGTCTTTAAAATCAGATTCTTTTATTTTTTTAATGATTTTACAACTACTGTCTAAGTCGTCTCTGTGATAATCGTTAACTTTCATAACTTTTGAATTGATTCCACGTTTTCTTAAAGATTCTTCTAATTTTTCAACATCAAAATCCTGATCTGGTCCTATGGATATAATGTCAGGTTTTAATTCTTTAACGATTCTGAATTTATCCCCTTCATATCCAAGATATGCCTCATCTACAGGCTTTAGCATCTTGATCATCTCAAGACGTTGGTTTTCATTTATAACGGGAATTCTCTTCCTTGCTTTAACGGTGGAATCACGTGCCACAACAACTACTAACTTAGCATCAGGTCCTCCTAATTCCTTAGATTTTTGAAGATAAATTCCATGTCCAGGATGTAACAAATCAAAAGTTCCTGTTGCCATAACTGTAGTCATATTACTAACCTCTAAATTTTTTTAATATATTTTTAGTTTTTATATAATATTAATATAGTTCTTTTGTGACTTTTAATTTAGTTAATATTATAATGTAGTTTTTTTCTAAAATTCTTAAATAGTTCCTATGATTCTAAGATTAGATTTAGTTTATATGATCTTAAAACATTATTTCAAGATTCTTAATTTAGCTTTTCTAGAATTCTTCGATTAATCTATATCCTGATATTTTAAAGCGTCTTTTAGATTTAATTTATTCTTATATAAGGCAGATCCAATTACTACTCCTTTAACGCCTGTTTTTTGAAGTATCTTTAAATCGTCCTCGCTACTTACTCCACCAGAATACACAACTGGTATTGGGGAGGATTTGACAAGGTCTATAATTGGTTCTGTATTTAATCCATTTAAAAGTCCCTCAACATCGACATTCGTATAGAGTATACCTCCTGCACCATTGTCTGCAAATTCCCTTGATAATTCTACAGGACTTTTATCTATCTTCTCTTGCCATCCTTTAATTACTACCTTTGAATCTTTACTGTCAAGTGAAATCATGATGTGTTCCGGACCATATTCATTAGATAATTCTCTTATTGTTTCAGGATGTATTATGCCCATAGTTCCAATTATTACCCTTTCAACTCCTAGATCTAATAGTTGGCCGGCATATTCTACAGATCTTATTCCCCCTCCTATTTGAACTGGAACATTTACTGTATCTATGATCTTTTTAATTAACTTAACATTGCTTTTACCGTCTATGGTTCCATCAAGGTCTATTACATGAACTACCTCAGCACCTTCATTTTCCCATTTTAAAGCAACTTCTTCAGGATTATCAATAATTACTTGTTCACTTCCAGGTTTTCCCTGAACAAGTTGAACACATTTTCCATTTTTTATATCTACTGCAGGCATAATCTCCATTTTATTATCTTCAAATACCATTTAAAACACCAAAGATTTATTATAGATAGATTTTTATTTTATCTCATATAAAAAATTTTAATTTATCAATGTTTTAAATCTTAATTTGAATAGGATATTGGAGTATTCCATTAAAAAAAGTATTTGGGTTTTTATATTTCTAGTTTAAAAAAAGTTGGTAGAATATTGATCCAATATTCTACTTAGGTTTATTCTAATTTAAATTATCCGATTCTGATTTAATAGGATTTCAGTGTTTTATGATTTTTTTAATAATCTTAAGTTTCAATGCTCTTTTTGCATGTTTTTTAATTCTATGTTCGCTTCTTAAACCAGGCATTTTTTCTACCTCCTATTTTGCTAAAAAGTATATTTTCTTTTATTAGATTTGTACATATTAATAATTTTCCTTTTAGAATCCTTGTTTGAACATTTAACTGTTTTTGAATAAATGGGTATTATATTTCGTCATTTTTTTAAATCTTCACATTGGCTTAGAAAATTATTTTAATTATCTAATTAAATATTGTATTAATTATTGTGATATTATGAGAAGAACAGCATTTAAAGTGGCATATATTGGTTCTAATTTCAGTGGTTTTCAAAGACAACCTGATGTTAGAACAGTTGAAGGAGATATTATTAATACTTTAATGGAACTTGAATATATTGAAGATTTAAAAGATGCACGTTTTAGAATTGCAGGAAGAACTGATGCAGGTGTTAACAGTCTTGGAAATGTGGTAAGTTTTCAAAGTGAAAAGGAGCTCCATATAAATAAGATTAACAGATATTTACCTGAGGATGTTCAATTTTTAGCTCAGGCTCCAGTTAGATTCGGATTTAAACCTAGATATGCTAAACAAAGATGGTATAGATATGTTCTCTTTAGGGATGATCTGGACATTGATAGATTAAATGAAATGGCTTCTTTATTTGAAGGTTCTCACAATTTTACAAATTTTACAAAAAGATATCAGAAAACTACAACAAGAACTATTGATAAGATCTCCGTAACAGTTCCAGATATAGGGGAGGATGAAAGATTAAAACGTAGTTTTAAAACCAATAACTTTACTAAACAGCAGAACTTTCCACATCTTAATAATAATTACTCACCTGTTTTTATTGATGTTTATGGTGAAAGTTTCCTATGGAATATGATACGTAAGATGATGAGGGTATTTGTTGAGTATTCATGTGGCAACATGTCATATGGGCAGGTTGAAGATTATTTAAATCCTAAAAAAGATGAACCAAGAGCCCATATTAAAGTTTTGGAAGCTGAAAATCTTATTTTAATGGATACAATCTATGATAAAATCAGTTTTAGATATGATGATTATGCTGTAGAAAAATTTAAACGTTATCTTGCATCTAAACTTATTGATTATCAAAGGTCTTATGGTATTGTTGAATGTATTTTAAACAGTTTTTAGATTATATTTTCAAGGAAGTATTGCAATGGAAGACTTATCTGGTTTATCTAATATAGAATATTATAAATATTTCAATAATCTTTCAGAGGAGGAGATTTTTGATTATATCTATGATTTAAGTGATATTGATTTTTATAACCATATTATAAGATATATTGACTATTTTAAACTTACTAAAGATTTTATTGTATCAAATTCTTATAATAATGTTTATGTTCCTAACCCCGATTATTCTGATTATTATGACCTTGACTTAGGTTCCATCTATACTAATTTCAGACAGTTCCTGGAATATCATGGTTTCGAATCCCTAAACTATCTTGATAGGATTTATGAAATTCAATCTTTTATTATGGAAGGTTCAAGATCTACGATTGAAGACAATCTTAGATTTATTGGCAGTGCAGGCATATCAGATATTGAGGTTTTCTTTACTTTTATAGAAGGTAGAAATAACCATTTTGGTGAGATTATCTTAAGCCGTTATGACTGTGACGTTTATATTGCAGGACTTAGTAGAATTAAGGAAATAATTAATGATGAAGATAGTTTTGATGATAGATTTAAACATTGATCTAAAAAAATCTGATAATGTTATTTACCTAATTAATGACAAGATGATCTTGATGGTAATTTAGAGATTAACTTTAATTATTCCTGTTTATTCTATTTGTTTACTTGATGGGATAAAAATAATTTTGATAGTAATTTAAATATCAATTTAAAGGTGTTAGGCAATATTATCTATCTAGTTAATCTATGGTGAAGATGATCTTTAAACTATAAAATTTTATTAATTTAAAAAATATATATTATACTAACTTATATAATATGAAAAGTTTTTAATTATAAGAAAGGTGTTTATTTTGAAGATAGGTGTTGTATTAGGTACTAGACCTGAAATTATTAAAATGGCTCCAGTTATTGATGAGATTCAAAAAAGAGGTCATGAATTACTTTTAATCCATACAGGCCAACATTATGATAAGGAAATGAGTGAGAACTTTTTCATTGATTTAGAACTTCCTAAACCTAACTATAATATTCATGTAGGTTCAGGTTCCCATGGAAAACAAACCGGTCTTATGATGGAAGGTATTGAAAAGGTTTTGATTGAGGAAAAACCTGACATTGTTCTTGTTCAAGGGGATACAAATGCAGTACTTGCAGGTGCATTGGTTGCTCAGAAACTACATATTCCGGTTGGACATGTGGAAGCAGGACTTAGATCTTATGATGTCTCAATGCCTGAGGAGATAAATAGAAAGGCAGCCGATGATTGTTCTTATTTCTATTTTGTACCGACCGAACAATCAGCCATTAACCTAGTGCTTGAAGGTTACTCTCCTAAGGATATTTATATCACAGGTAATAGTGTAGTGGATACTTGTTATAGAAACTTAAAGATTGCAGAGAAAACAAGTACAATCTTGGATGATTTGGACTTAAATGATAAAGATAATATAATTACACTTACTATGCACAGGGCAGAGAATGTGGATGATAAGGAGAGGGTTACCAGCATTATCCAAGCTTTATTGGAACTTAAAGACTTTAATATTGTTTTTCCAATCCATCCAAGAACTAAGAAAACCTTGGAAAAATTCGGATTATATGAAAAATTGGAGGAAGCAGAACATATCAAAGTTACAAAGCCGATTGGTTATCTTGACTTTTTAGTTTTAATCTCCAAGTCAATTATAATCTTAACTGACTCTGGAGGTCTCCAGGAAGAGGCTATCACATTAAATGTTCCTGCCTTAACCTTAAGATATAACACTGAAAGACCTGAAACAGTTACTGCTGGTGGAAATATTCTTGTAGGTGCAGATAAGGAAACTATACTTGTAACTGCAGATAAAATCTTAAACAATAAAGAATTCTATAATAAGATGAAAAATGCTAAGAATCCCTATGGTGACGGCTCTGCAGCAAGTCAGATGTTGGATGTTATTGAAAAGGCCTATGACAATGACGATTTAAAGATCGAATCACCTCATAGGATAATGACCACCTTTGATGTTGAAATGAGCCATGTTGATGAGAACATCACTGTTGGGGAATTTGAGGATATCCATAATACCCTTGTAAGGGTTGTATATAAGAATGATTCAATGGTTTTCCCTAGTCCCGATTTAAATATTAAAGATTCAATTATCTTGTTTAATCAATATGGCTTAGATGAAATGTTATATTAATAATATTTTTTAATTTTAACTTTTTTTAAAATATTTATGATGATATTATGTCTTATGATTTAAGTTCTGTAAATGAAAACTCTATATTGGTATTTGAATATTATACCTCTACAGGTTTAGATGATTTATGTATTAGCTCTGAAGCGGCGGCACTTGTAAGTGGATTGGTTGATGATTTAAAAAATGAGGATGTGTATTTTCTTTTAAGTAAAAAATATTCTTATCTTGCAGATGGTAAGGATGCAAATATAATTATCCTTGATGAGGATAAATCAGATAATGCTTTAGAGGATTTTCTAATAGAAAATGTCCGTAAATTTAAAAAATCCATATTTATAGCATCTGAGGAGGAGAACAATCTTTATGATTTAACAAAATTCCTGGAGGATAATGATGTAAAGCTTTATGTGTCCAATGCAGAGTCAACAGGCATATGTTCAGATAAATTTAAAATGTATCAGGCATTAAAATCCGATGCAATTCAACCATTTACCTATAAAATCACTTTGGATTCTGATATATTCTGGAAAAAACCAATATTATTCAATCTTAAATCTTATAATATGGATAAGGAAAATTATGAATATGGTTTGGACGATGAGTTAATAGACAATTTGGAAATTAAAAATAAATTTATTGCAAAACCTATAAATGGTGTGGACTGTGAGGATATCAAAATCATAGAATCAAGGGAAGATATTGATGATTTGGAAAACATCTTTACGGAAGGCAGTGATGTTCTAATCCAGGAATATATTGAAGGTGAAGTGTTAAGTGTGAGCCTTATAAGTGATGGTGTTGATGCTATACCATTAAGCTTAAATAAACAATTTGTAACCATATCAAAGGATAAACAACAATATCTTGGTGGTCAGGTTCTTTATAATCATCCTGCTTTAAGTCAAATATTTGACTCAGCCGTTGGAGCTGTTAAAGCTATTGAAGGACTTAAAGGTTTTATTGGTGTGGACTTAATTGCAAATAAAAAGGATAATGGCGAATATGAAGTCTATATTATTGAGATAAATTCAAGGTTTACAACACCTTATGTAGGCTTAAGACAAGCTTTGGATATAAATATTGGTCAAACCATCATAGATTTAATAGATGGTAAAGTATCTATTGAAGACATTAAGGATATACCTGTTAAATATCCTGTTAAATTCTATAAGAAGGACGGACTATTAAAGCTTGAAGAGGCTTAGAACTAAAAACATTAAAAACTTTAAGATAAATTTTCTTATTTCAGATAAAGTTTTTAACCTTTTAATTCTTTAATTTTTAAAAATATTCCTTTCCAATTAAAATACTTTTTTTTAGAAATATCTTTTAACATGATTTTTACCTTTTTAATTTTTAATTAAAAACTATTTTTTAAAATGTAAGATTTAATTATAATAGAATCTTATATAATTATTATATTCTTAAAATTAGAATATTGTTTTCTAATAATTATTACAATTATTTTAAAATTTCAATTCAAATCATTTATAAGGAGTTTATTTAATGAAAATAGCAGGTTTTGATATTGGTGGTGCAAACACTGATTTAGCTATTATTGATTTTGATAATAATGGAGAAATAAAAAATATAGAAACTGATTTTTCATTTTTACCGATGTGGAGTGAAAATGATACACTTGAGGATGTTTTAGAAAAATTAATTGAGAATATCTGCCCTCTTGATGAACTTGATGGTGTAGGTATCTCAATGACTGCAGAACTTGTGGACGCATATAACACCAAAAAGGATGGGGTATTGGATGTTGCAGGTAAATGTGAAAACGTCTTTGATGTTCCCTTAGGATACATTACTCTTGATGGTGTAAAATCTCCTGAGGATTTAAGAAAAGATCCACTTAAAGCTGCAGCTGCAAACTGGATTGCAACAGCACCAATTGCAAGTAAAATCGCTGATGATTGTATATTTGTAGATACTGGAAGTACTACAACCGATATTATCCCAGTTAAAAATGGAAAGGAATGCGCTAAAGGTCGTTCAGATATGGAAAGGTTAGGTACTGGTGAACTTGTATACACTGGTACATTAAGAACTAATCTATGCGCATTTTTAGATAAGGTCCCTCTTGAAAAGGATGGTGAAACTATTGAATATAGGGTTGGTTCTGAGCTATTTGCGGAAACCGCTGATATTTATATGGTTTTAGGTTTAATCAATCAGGATGATTATGTCTGTAATACTAATGATGGAAAGGGAAAATCCATTATCGAATGTGAAAGACGTATTGCAAGAGTGTTATGTGCAGATTTAGATATGTTAAGTGAAGATGATATAAAACAATTATCTGAAAATATTCATCAAGCTCAAATTAAACAGGTTGCAGGAGCTATTAGTGAGGTATCAGAGAGGGAAGGATTAGATACTATTGTTGTAACCGGTCTTGGTAAGGATATTATAGATAGGCCTGCTGCAGAATCATTAGGTTTAACTGTTAAATCTATGGATGAATTCTTAACCGATGAAGAATGTGTTGTAGCACCTGCTGTAGGAACTGCAATATTGACTGAAGAGTTTTTAAGAAACTCTTAATTACTTTTTATTTTTTTATCCATTTTTTTGAATTTTGATTCTTTTTAAAATTTTGGCTATTTTTCTTAATTTGGTCGATTTATTGGCTTTTTTTTCAACTAAATCCATTTTATCTAAATTTTCTCATAATTTACCTATTTTTTGAGTTTTTATTTTTTTTATTATTTTTAGCTATTTTCTTTAGATTAGGTATATTCAATCTTTTAATTTTTAGTACTTCATAGTTTTATTTTAATTTTTTTATTTAAATTATTATAATATTATATTATCTAATTTAACAAAAATCATATTCTTATTTTTGGATATGTAGTTAAAAATATAAGTTATTTCTAAATTTAACATTTATTTTATAGGGATAAAAAATCAGACATGAATTAAATCTTATATTCTGACCTAAACATTTCGACTTGATAAAAAAGATTACGATTTGAATGTTGTAAGTAAAATTAATGAAACAATGATTTACTTAAACTTATTAGAGGAATTAAATTGGGGGGAATAAGATTTATGGAAAAAGAAGAGAAACTAGCTATTAGGCTAAGAGATAGATGGGATATAAACACACATAGTCCAATTGATATTTTTCCATTAGTTTTAGATAAAATTAAAGATCTAACTTTGTTATGGTATGGTATGGATCAATCTATTAGTGGCTGTTGTTGTAAGAATGATAAAAATCAAATAATTATGATTAATTCTAATCATACTAGAGGAAGACAGAATTTCACTTTAGCTCATGAATTATATCATTTGTTCTTTGATAAATCACCAAATGATAAGAAATTTTATATGTTAGGTAAATTGATTCCTTTGGTGAATAAAAGTTATGAAAGGGGTTTAATTTCAAAAGGTCTAATGGAGGAAATCTTAATAAAAAATTATAGATCAGATATTGTATATGATTTAAAGGAGGATTAAATTGATTAAAAAACAAACTTTTTATGGTTCTGATTGTTTATCCTCCTTTTTAATAATTAACGAGGGAAACCTTTTGAAAGAACTATTCCATGAAATTAATATACCTTCACAGGTTTATGGGGAATTAACATGTGAAGGTGCCCCGAAAAATGTAAAAGATAACTTACAAGAATTGATTAAGGATAATTTTGTAAAAGTTGTTGATTTGAATACTGAAACAGCAGAATATTTAAATTATAGAAATATTATCAATGGAAACCTGTATAAAGGTTGTAGAATAGGTAAAGGTGAAGCTGCAGCAATCACTTTAGCCTATAAAAATAAGGGTATTTCAGCATCAAACAATTTTAAAGATGTTAAATTTTATGTTGATTATTTTGAATTACCTTTATTAACCACGGCTTATTTATTAGGGATATTGTTTGATAAAAATATAATAAATAAAGATTAAGCTAATTTAATGTGGAATAAAATGATAAAATACAGAAGAGCATTACCTGAATCGTCTTTTGAAAGATATTATAAAGTCTTTATAAAAAAGACTATGGTGATTTTGGAAAAAGGATTGAATTTTAATAAAAAAGGGGATTTTTTTTATCAGTGATTTTTTGTTATTTGATTTTAAGAGTATCTATTTAAATTTTTAAGATTTGTAGAAAATAGTTTAAAAAATAAAAAATAAAAATAGGGTTTTAAGTAAAGACTTTAATACCATACGTCTTTTGCACCAATTAAATATGCTATCATATTGGTGAATAGGTGTAGGAATAAAGTTAAAATACATATTGTAATTATAACCTGCCAATCGAGTCTTATTGCAAATGCAGATATAATTAATGCTCCAAATACGAAATCTAGCTGATCAAGTATTGGTGCAGGTTCACCTTGTTGTATGTTGATTCTTCTTTTAATGAAACTTCCGCCGGCATCACCAAGCAAAGCCCCTAGGCCAAGTAAGAATCCAATAAGTAAACCTTGGTATGGTTCGTTATATGTAATTAAAGGAATAATTCCATAGGATAATTGAATAAGTGTTGGTGTGTAAATCCCCTGAAGACCACCTACAATGGTTCCGATAATAGTACCTGCTATTAGTCCTCTCCAGGTACATCCTTTACCAATTATGTCATGTCCGTCTTTGGTTTTATGACCAAAATCTAATGGTGTACCTCCCCCAAATACAAGACCGCTAATGTTGGATAGGTATGCAGGTAACATAAAATAAATTGAAATTACACATAAGATACCAATATAAAAAAAATCGATGTTCATTTTTTTCCCAAGTAAATTCTATAAACACTATTAAATTTAATTAACCTTTTAAAAATAGTTTTCTAATATTTTTATAAAAATTTAAATATTTATTGTTATAAATATATTTAAATATTATAATAATTAATAATTTAATTAGTTTAAATTTTATTTTGTTTTTA
>JBJEIL010000008.1:0-3783 GCA_051876995.1 Methanobrevibacter sp.
CACCTCCTTTAGTAATTGCTACAATTAATGAAGTAATTGATGATACTAGAATGACTGTTAAAAGTAGTACTGGTCCAAATTTTTTAATCAATTATTCTAAATTTATTGATCCTAAATTATTACAACCAGGTGCAAGAGTTGCTTTAAATCAACAAACATTTGGTGTGGTAGAAGTTTTACCTTCAGAAAAAGATCCAAGTGTATCTGGAATGGAAGTTGAAACTAAACCTGATGTTACATATGATGATATTGGTGGTTTAGATGACCAAATCGTGGAGGTTAAGGAAACAGTAGAGTTACCTCTTACTAAACCAGAGTTATTTAAAAAGATAGGTATTGATCCACCTAAAGGTATTCTTCTATATGGACCACCTGGAACAGGTAAAACATTACTTGCTAAAGCAGTTGCTAATGAAACTAACGCAACCTTTATTAAAATTGTCGCATCTGAATTCGTTAAAAAATATATTGGTGAGGGTGCAAGACTTGTAAGGGAAGTTTTCGAACTTGCTAAGGAGAAAGCTCCTGCCATTATATTTATTGATGAAATTGATGCTGTAGCTGCTAAAAGACTTAAAAGTTCAACAAGTGGTGACAGGGAAGTTCAAAGGACCTTAATGCAATTACTTGCAGAACTTGACGGATTCGAATCCCGTGGAGATATAGGTATTATTGGAGCTACCAACAGACCTGATATTTTAGATCCGGCTCTTTTAAGACCTGGAAGATTTGATAGGTTTATAGAAGTTCCTGAACCTAATGAAGAAGCAAGAAAACAAATCTTAAAGATTCATACATCTAAAATGGCTTTAGATGAGGAAGCTGATTTAGATTTACTTGCAACTTTAACCGACGGTTGTTCTGGTGCTGATTTAAAAGCGATTTGTACCGAGGCAGGTATGTTTGCAATAAGAGCAGACAGAGACAGTGTTACAGTCAGCGACTTTATGGATGCAGTTGATAAAATCATGGATGTAAACAGTGATGACGAATTCCAAAAAGAAGCTGGAGTAATGTTTGGTTAAACATATAAAATAATTTAAAATTCAATTTTTAATTTTTTTTGGAATTTTGATTTATTCTTAATTCTATTAAAACAGGCCAATGATGAACCCTATGAGCTCTGATATGTGATGAATGATGGGCGAACTGAGGCCTTTTTTTATTTATATTCTATTCTTGTTTTTAATTTTTATTAGTTTCCATTTTTTTTACATGGTTTATGTTACTGGTTTATCTAGATTTTTCTATCTTTGAGTGATTATTTGTTGCGAGTAGTTTCATTGATGGATATTCTTATTTTCTTTGTGATTATTTTCTGTGGTTGTTTTTTTTTTTATTTGTGGTTTTTTTCGGGTATCCATTTTTAGTTTAGTTAACTAGTAAATATCTGATTTTAAATACCAATTTTATAGTTGGACAGATAAAGGATATTGAATAGGCATTATATTATATGTTTTATAGATTGTTTTTTGAAAAGTTATTTTCTATAGGTGGTCTGGTGTTATATTTTCCATAGAAAATTAAATAGATTAATTTAAATAAGACCTTTCAATTAATAAATATGAGAAGGCTTTTTGTATTTTAATATTTAACATTATTGGAAGAAATTAAGTTGTATCGTTTTATAATTTTATAGGATTTTTTCATATGAAACGACAAAGTTTAGCAATTTATATAATGATGTTAGGTACTTTCAGTATTCTAAGTACAGAAATGGGTATGATAGGTATTTTACCTCAAGTGGCTCATTACTTTAATATTACCATAGATCAGGCAGGATTATTTGTAAGTCTTTTTGCAATAGGTTCTGCTGTAAGCGGATTAATGTTACCACTTGTATTTGGTAGGTATAACAGAAAAAAAGTTTTTACCTTATCCCTTTTAATCTTTGTAATATTTACGGCAATAAGTGCATTTACAACTGATTTTTATATTGCACTGTTATGTAGGGTAATCATATCATTATTCATGCCTATATATTGTGGATTAAGCTTAACCGTGGCTGGTGAAATCGTTCCAAAAGAGGAGGCCCGCGATTCAATTAGTAAAGTAATTATGGGTGTTAGTGCTGGAATGATTATTGGTGTTCCAATAACCGCATATTTTGCTAGCTATTTTGGATATGAAATTGCAATGTTATGGTTTACTTTTGTAAATCTTCTTGCATTGATGGCAACTGTTGCACTGTTTCCAAGTATTCCTGGAAAGGAACAGTCTTATGGATCTCAGGTATCTGAAGCCAAGAGCATGATTTTCATTGTCTCAGTCTTAGGTGTAATAATGCTTAACTGTGGCCAGTTCTTATCTTATTCATATGTTTCAGAATTTTTACAATCAATAACCCATATTATTAACCTGAATCTAACAATACTATTGTTCTTATATGGTATCACATCCATATTCGGTAATTGGGTTGGCGGTAAATTACTTTCAAGCAGGCCCCATATAACAGTAATTTTAACTCCAATATTTTTATCTTTAATATTTGTAAGCTTGTTCTTTGTTGGCAGTTCAACAATTCCAACAGGTATTCTTGTAATATTCTGGGGATTGATAGCAGGTATTATTAATAATATACTTCAATTTTGGATTGTTACTGCTGCGCCAAAGGCACCTGAATTTGCCAATGGGATCTTTTTAAGTATGGCAAATATTGGTGTAACCATTGGGACTAGTATTGGTGGGGTTATTATTGTAAATCAGGGTACCAGTTTTATATTCCTTGGTTCAATTGTAGTCTTGATGATAAGTTTAATCCTGTTTGGAGCTAGAATTAAATTAGAACCATCAGCCGATAATTCCTAAAACTAAAACTAATTGTTTTTAGTTTTTATTTTTTTTTAAATCATCATTTTTTTATTCTAAAATCCGATTCCATAATCCGATTTGTTTAATATTATATATCGTTTTTAGATTCTTTACATAAATTTATTATAATCTTATTTGATTATTCCATATTTATCCGAATTCTACGGAATAATGTAAATTAGATTAATTTTAATTATTCTATTTAATTAAACAATTTTTATAGAAATTATTGTAAATATAAATACGAAATGTTATATATGTTAATCGATATAATAAAAATCATGATTAAATATTAGGAGATAATATTTAATCCTCTTTAATTAAGAGGAGGTGGAAAAACTGAATAAGAAGTTAATGTTTGTTATACTATCATTAATATTATTCTTATCGATAGTATCTATATCTGCTGAATCTACAAATAATACAGGAAGTATTCTTTCTGATAATTCAACCTTTATAGAAGATAATGATACTAGTAATTCTACTGTTAATATTTTAGATAAAACAAATGTGATACTTCAAAATAAATCAGTTATATCAAGTAATGACTCAAATTATACTGTTAGATTAGTTGATTCCAATTCTAAGCCTATTGTAAATCAAACTGTTCGTGTTAACGTAAATTCATCAATCTTTTCAGGTATTACTAATAATGAAGGTTTTATAACCTTCGATTTTAGCGATATAGGAGATGGTAAATATACCTTAACTGCATTATATAAGGGAAATGAGTTTTATGACTCCTCATCAAATTCAACTACATTGTATAAATATGATGGTGTTCTAATTTCTAGTAATTTGAATTCTTATCAGATACAAAATATAATAGATAAGGCAAGTCCCGGTACTAGACTGTATTTTACGGATAAATATTATAGTAATCTATATCTAGTAATAAATAAACCGTTGAGTTTAATTTCATATGTAGGTTCTACATTAAATTCAAGAAAGGATAAGCCTATAATAACTATA
>JBJEIL010000009.1:0-3737 GCA_051876995.1 Methanobrevibacter sp.
TTTATATTAACTAAAACATCACCGTCAATTGGATTAGAATCTTCATCAGTTAATGTAATTACAGCAGCATTAACTCCGATAACAACATTTGGAGTAATATTAAGTTTTGATGATTTATAGATTGTAGTATTATAAGTCAATACTTGATTATCGACAGTGACATTTAATGTTTTATTACCTGTACTTGGGAAAGTAAATTCTACATTAACTGGACCATTAATGTTTCCATCTGAAGGAGTGATTGTACCATCATCACTTTCAAATTTAAATGCTCTTACTGGTAAATTACCATTATAATCAGTTAAGTTCTCACCGTCAAATCTTTTAAATGAAAGTGTTGCATTTTGTGCTAAGTTTCCATTTGTAACATTATCTAATGTTAAAACTAACCAGTTAGTGAAATTAACAGTACTTGATTTAGAAGCATTAACAAATGTATAAGTAGGTTGACTATTATTTCCAAACCAATTATTTTCAAAACTAATGTTACCTAAAGCAACATTTTGATATAAACTTACGTAAAATTTACCATCAGAGTTTTTAGTACTCTCATTAAACAATATTACATTATTAGACATTAAAACATTAATTGCATTATATGTTATTGAAATTGTAATATTTGTAACATTATTAAATACACATCCATCTACTAATCCAAAACCATCTTTAATGTTACCTATTTGGAATGATTGAATATTATTAAATGTAGAATTAATAATACTAGTATTTCCCATTAAATTAACAGAAATACCATCAGTTCCCCATCTCTGTTGACGATATCTGTTACCATATTTATCAGCATCCATTACTTCAGGATGATCTTCAAATATATCATTTGAATATAAAATGGTTCCATTATTAAATAGGTTATTAGAAAATAGTGGATTATCTATTCTTGAAGGTCCCCACCATGATGCTTTCTGACCATATCCAACATTTCCTTTACCAATAATATCCAATACTTCACTTCTAGTTTTGTTACTTGTAATAAATTTGGTTTCATTTATCTCAGCATTACCAGTATTATAAATTCTATAGTGGAAACTCATATAACCAGAACGTAAATCATCTTCAAATAAAGAAGATAAAATAGTCATTTTACCACTATTATAAATGGTACACTGACTTGCATGGTTTAATATGAAACTTGAATTAATAATTTCTAGTTCACCAGTATTATAAATTGCAGAAGCAATTTTGGAATCTCCATTATTAAAGAATGTAGAATTAACAACAGTTAAATTACCATCATTATTAAATACTCCACCATTATAACCATTGTTTTTTGTAAAGTTAACATTTTCAATATATGCATTAACTCCACTTGGGATAATTATATTATCAGATATTGGAGCATTAGGATTAGTTTGATTATATTTAATTACTCCATTAGTAAAGGTTAAGTTTGCTAATACAAAGTTACCAGAACCTGGAGTAAGAGTAATTGAAGGTTGGAATACAGTATCTACTGGAGTTTCATCCATTATAGTTCTATCTATTCCCCTACCATTAATTGTAACATTAATATTACCAGAAATGTTTAAATTAACATTGCCAGCACCAGTGAAATTACCTTCCAATAATTCAAGGAAAATATTTTTTGAATTTATAATAGCTACTTCATATGCATGGTTTATAGTTTTAAATGGATTATCAATTGAACCATCACCGGTCTCATCTGATCCATTTGGAGATACATATAAAGTAATGTTATCATATTGACTTACAATATTTACTGTAATAATACCTTTTTTACTTGTAGAATTACTTCCACCTAAAGAGTAGGTACCATTTAGATTATATGTTCCATTACTAAACCCAACATAGATCAAAGTAGAAGTTCCATTGATTAATGGAGATTGACCTAAATAAGTACCATTAATATAGAATAATACATATCCACCAGATATTTTATTACCCATATCATCAGTAACAGTTGCAGATAAGTTATCTGACAATTTAGTAGTGGTTAAATCATCATACACCACATTTACATTCATATTAGAACTAATTCCATAAATCTCACTACCTTCAACAGTAGCATTATTACCTTCCATAGTATTATTTACAAAAGTTACATTACCTGTATATCTACTAAAGAAAGTATCGGTTGAACCTGCAGCAATAGCTCCGCCATAACTTGCAGTGTTGTTATAGAACCTATTATTAGATACAGTGATATTTAAAGTAGGATCTATTGCAAAAGCACCACCACAAGAAGAAGCAGTGTTATTAATAAAGAGACAATTATTAACTATAGCAATTAAATCTCCAGACATCATAGAACCATGAGGGTAATCAATAGCTGAACCATTAGTTCCTTTATTATTAATAAAAGTACAATTGTCAATTATATATGAGACACCCTTATGTCCGGATACAGCTTGAAATGCATTAATTGCACCATTACTATTATTTTCGAATAATGAATTGAAAACATTAGAAGTACGTAATGTTAAAGCAGTCATGCCTGAAACACCAACAAAAATAGAATTTGTAATATTGGAAAGGCCTACTGTTGCTGAAGAAGATAAAAATTTACAATTATCAATTTTAGCATTACAAACATTTAATGCATTAGTAACATTTTCAAAAATACAATCAGCAATGTTTAATTTAGATTCATCTGATTTTACAGAATAAATAGTACCTGAATTATGATTTCCACCAACAAAACTTACATTACTAATATCACCGGAAACATGTTCACCGAAAGCAAAGTATCTTGTATTAGATTTATTATTTATAATTGTTGTTTTGTTATAAGAATTACCAATGATTTTAACATAACCTGGAGTATTTAAATAAAATCCAGTATTTCCATCAGCGGCATATTCTCCTTCATCCATGTGAATGTATACATTAACATTGTTTTTAAATCCTTCAGTAATAGCTTTGTTTAAAGTTTTATATGGATTATCTGCAGAACCGGTACCATTTTCATCGTCACCATTTGGAGAAACATAAATATGGACAATAGTTCTGTTCATGTAAAAGTTGATAGCTCCAGTATTAAGGGTTTGAGTTTGGTTGTCTTGAGCCTCATAATAACCTGAAATTACATGAACACCATTATCAAGTAATTTAGTAACACTTAAAGATGCTACACCATTATTTAAATCAACATTTTTACCAATGGAACTTCCATCAATATAGAAGTATACAGATCCACCTGAGATTTTATTGCCCATATCATCAGTAACAGTAGCAGTTAATGGGAATGTTGAAGTTCCAACATCTACAGTTTTATTATTCATAAAGGATATATTAAGACCAGTTACATAACTGCCTGAATAAATATAGAAAGGTGCATTATTACCTAACTCAGAGACAGTGTTATTGCTTAAATTAATTAATTTACCGTTAAGTAAAAATAAAACATCAGCATTATTAGTTAAAGATGCTGAACAATTAACGAATTTATTGTTTTTAATGTTAAAATTTGTCATATCCTTATTATTACCTAATAAATAGCCTACTCCACCCTCTCTTCCTTTAATATTATTAAACTCACAGTTAATTATATTAAAGTACTCAGAGGCATCTGCAATATAACCATAATCTAATGCTCCACCTTGACCATTATAACCTGATTGGTCAACAGAACAATTTATAAATTTAGTATCTTCAAAACTTACGTTTCCACCTAAACTAGCTGCTCCACCTCTTCCAGAAGCATAGTTGTTAATAAACAATGAGTTTTTAACAGTAGTAGTGGATAAAGCGCCGGTGTATAT
>JBJEIL010000010.1:0-17423 GCA_051876995.1 Methanobrevibacter sp.
AATATTGATATCAAGCCTAATGAGTTCCTACCTATGGTTCCACCTGGTTCTGCTGTTGAGGATATTCTTGGTGAATATGAACTTGCAAAAGATTTTGAGGATAACTAGTTGAGAGGTTTTATTATGAGTCATACAATTAGTATTTTGGTTGAACATAAACCTGGTGTTTTACAGAAAGTAACTAGCCTTTTTACAAGAAGGGGATTTAATATTGAAAGTATTACTGTAGGTTCCTCTGAAGTTGAGAATTTGGCTAGAATGGTTATTATTGTAAATGCTGATGAGAAAGGTTTAGAACAGGTTAAAAAACAATTGAATAAATTAATAGATGTTATTAAAGTTAAGGAATTGGCACCTCAATCTTCTGTAAAAAGAGAACTTTGTTTGATTAAGGTTAAAACTAAGGATGCAAAGGCTAGAACAGAGGTTATGCAATATACCGATATTTTCAGAGGAAACATAATCGATGTTTCAGATCATAATGTTACTATTGAGGTAACTGGTCATCCAAATAAGATTGAAGCTTTAATAAAATTACTTAAAAACTATGGAATTAGAAAGATAGCTCGTACAGGTCCTACAGCATTATCCAGAGGATCTCAAACTTAATTTCAATTCTTTCTTTTTTATTTTATTTTAAGATCTATTTTTTTTTTATTTATTATAGTAGTTGATTATTTTTAACTATTTTTTTTATTGAAGTCAGTTATTTTTTTATTTGTTATTGTTATTGATTATTTTCAGCTATTCTTTTATTTAAAGTCGGTCTTTTACTTATTTATTTATCTATCTTCTTCAATATCCAACTACTTTAACAATTTTTTTATTATAAGTTATAAGTTATAATCTATTTTTTTATAAAATTTTTTTCATATTTTTGATTAGAGTCTCTGTTTTTATAGAAATAACGATTATTAATTATGAAATCTTGGTTATTTTCTTTATTTTTTCTTATTTTATTGATTTAAGATAGTTTTATCAAGAATAATTTTGTTTTTTTAGTTTTTTTTATTATAAGTTACAAGTTATAACTTATAAATTATAATAAATTATATTGTCTAAGTCTATTCTTAGTTAATTGAATTTAATTAGTAAAATCCAGTTTCATTTATTTTATAAACTGATAATATATAATGGATTTTAAGAGTAAAATAAGTTATTAAATATGTTAGTTAATAAATGGATAAAAGGGAATTGTATTTTATCCTTTTACATATAGATCTGTTGAACTTCTTTTTAAACGTCTAATGAATAATTTAGCCCATGCAAATGCAACAAATCCTCCAATGGTTGCACCTATTACAAGACCATAATAGATTCCATTAGCGTCTAAACCTAAGATAAATCCACCAACATATGAGAATACCAACTCGAATAGTAAAGCCCTGAATAAGGTTAGTATTAAGGAGGTTATTCCTTTTCCAACACCTTGGAAAGTCATGGATGCTGCAATACCAAATGGCATACCGATTAAAAAGAAACATGTAATCTTAATTAAATCTGTAATCATTGGAGCAAGTCCTACACTCGTCTCTGTATAGGTGAATACAAATGCAATGTTTCCGGCAAAGATGTATAAAATTATACATAATATTGCGCTGAATAGAAAACCTAGTTTCACGGAATAATTGAATGCAACATCTAGTTTTTCATAGTCCCTTCCACCATATGCTGCACCGACAACAGTTAGAACCGCTGTACCAATACCTATTAAAGGTATCATTGCCATCTGTATAATTCTCATAGCAGCGGTATATCCAGCCACCGCATTACTTGTTGCAACTATTACAAGCATTCCGTTGATTGCCATAACAAGTATGGATACAATTAATTGTTCAGCACTTGCAGGAACTGCAACTATGAGAATCTCCTTTAATATATGCCTGCTGGCTTTAAACTCACTTCTTCCAACATTTAGGTATGTGTCCTTCTTAACCCAAATCCAGTATGCCATAATCACACATGAAATACCTGCTGATATTACACTGGCCCATGCCGCACCGGCAATACCCATACCCATTGGGTAGATGAATATCGGATCGAGCACTATGTTTAATGCTGCTGTTGCAGCTGTCACATACATTGCCCTGTTGACGTCTCCCTCAGATCTAAGTATTGCTGTTCCAACACCTGAGAAGACAAAGAAAAACATTAATCCGAATACGATATAACCGTATTGAAGTCCTAAATCAGTTGTACTTCCTGCACCCATTAAGAGTAGCACCTCCCTTAGGAATGGTAAAAGGATTACCGGAACAAGTATGGAAAGAATCACTGTCAATATAACAGTGTGTACGGCAGCGTTGTCTGCCAATTTCTTATCCTTTCCACCTATTGCCCTTGCAATTAATGAGTTTGCACCTGAACCTATCCCATTTCCAACTCCAACAAGTATCATAAATAGTGGTGTAATAAATCCTATTGCAGCAAGTGCATCGGATCCAAGACCTGCCACCCATATACTATCTGCAAGGTTATATGCCATAATAAGAAGCATGGAAACCATCATCGGCACTGCTAGTTTGTTTATCGCTTTTTTAGGATCTCCTGTTATAATATCAATATTGCTGTTTTTACCCTTTTCAGTTTGATTGGCCATTTTCTCCTCCTAATTGTTTATATAAAAATTTAAGTTTAAGATGATTGATTAAATCATATTTTAAGATAAGATAAATATGTTAAAAATAAAAAGCATTACCTGAATGCATTCCTATAAAACTCAATTGACTTAAAAATTCATATCCTCAAGATAGAAATTTTAAAAAGAAGTTAGATTAAATTCAATATTTTAAAAATCATTTTTAAAAAAAATATTCAATTTATAGTATTAGTATTGATTGGATATTATATATAATTTGTTTAAATGGTGGAAATGATTTTACCTTAATATTTAAAGTTTTTTATTTACATTAGTTTAATTAATATTAATTTTTATAAAATAACATTCATTTTAATAATGTTTATTTGAATAAATCTCTTATTTTTATAGTTTTTTTTAAATGTTTTAAAAATGGTTCATTTCATGAAATTTAAATAACTTTATAAGTAATGAAATGATATATTTAAATGTTAATATTATGTAACAAAAAGTTAGTTTATTTATTACTTAATATTATTAGATAAAAATTTTTTTTCTAGAAATTCTTTTTTAAAAAAATTAAAGGAGTTTTTAATATGCAAATGTATTATGATGATGACGTAGATACTAGCGTTATTGCAGATAAAACTATTGCTGTAATTGGTTACGGAAGCCAAGGTCATGCTCAATCTAGAAACATGGCAGACAGTGGATTAAATGTAATTGTAGGACTTAGAAAAGATGGTAAATCTTGGCAAAAAGCTAAAGATGACGGTATGAATGTAATGACCATTGAAGATGCTGCTAAAGAAGCAGATATTATCCACATCTTACTTCCTGATGAAATCCAAGCTACAGTTTACGAAAATCAAATTAAACCTTATGTAGAAAGTGGAAACACTATTTCATTCTCTCACGGATTCAATATTCATTTTGACTTAATTCAACCACCTGAAGATGTAAACATCGTCATGTTTGCACCTAAAGGACCTGGTTCCATGGTAAGACAAACTTATTTAGAAGGTTTCGGAATTCCTGGACTTGTTGCTGTTGAACAAGATCCTAGTGGAGACGCTTTACAATTAGCTTTAGGTATGGCAAAAGCTGCTGGATTCACTAAAGCTGGTGTAATTGAAACTACATTCAAAGAAGAAACTGAAACTGATTTATTCGGTGAACAGGCTGTTTTATGTGGTGGACTTACTGAACTCATTAAAAACGGTTTCGATACCTTAGTAGAAGCTGGATACCAACCTGAAATCGCATACTTTGAAACTTGCCACGAAGTAAAACTTATTGTAGATATCATCTACAAGAAAGGTTTCGAAGGTATGTGGAAAGATGTAAGTAACACTGCTGAATATGGTGGATTAACCAGAAGAACTTCTGTTATTGGTGAAGACTCCAAGAAAGCTATGAAAGAAGTTTTAACTCAAATCCAAGATGGTACTTTCAAAAACGAATTTGCTGATGAATACGCAAGTGGATTCTCTAACTTAAAAGAAATGAGAGAAGCTGAAAACAACGAACAAATCGAAGTTGTTGGTACTAGACTCAGAAAAGCTTGTGGATTACAAAAAGATGATGAATAGATTTTATTCATCATTTTAATCATTTTTTTTGCCTTATTTAGTAATACTTTTTATCTATTTTTTATTAATTTATTGTTGTTTTATTATTATCACTATTCTAATTTTTGATAGGATTTTAAACTTCCAATATCCTTTTTTATTAAAGTTTCAAGTCTATAATCCAATTTACCTAACCCTTTTTTCATCATAGAGGTAATTAACTCATTTTTCACAGTAACTCAATAGATTTTAAAATAATTGAAATTTAATCTTAAAAATTATAAAAACATTTTTTTAATTAACAGTTTTAATGGTGAGTAATATTTAAAATCAAAAGTTATAAAAATAGTATTCTAAATTAAAATCAATAAGGGTAGTATTTAAAATTAAAGCCTATAAAAATAGCATTTAAAAATTTAGTTTAAAAATGATAAAAAAAGTTTTATTTAAGGATTAATTTTCTAATTCCTCAATTTCTCCTTTAACCCTGTATCCGGAGTATATGTAGAAGATACCAATAACTATTGCAACTGGTCCAAAACTTATAATCGCTAATATACCTGCCATAATATATAGGCCCATTCTCTGTCTGCTAACCGGTAACTGTGAACCTGTTAGTGCAACAATTAAAGATAAAACCATAGCAAGTATTCTCATAATATTCTGAACACCTATTGGCCCATTGGTTGCATATGTAGCAACAACCTCAGTTGCAATCACAATTATCATGATAATTGATGCATTTTTTACAATAGTCTTAGAGTCCATTGATTTCAGATTCTCTCTAAGACCTTTCTTCTCTTCATTATTTTTAATATTCGCACTTTTTTTTACCATTTTAAATCCCTTTAAAATTAACTAATTTAAGTTAACATATATTCTTTATTCTTAAATATTATTAAACTTTTAGTAATTTTCATTCAATACCTATATTTATTATAAAATTATATTTAATTATAATAGAATCTTTAAGTTTTTTTTAAATATTTTTAAAAGGATTTATTTTTTATAAGGTTTATTAACAATTTTATGATTTTTTAGGATGAGACTATGGTATTTATAGGAATGGATCATGGAACAACAGGTATAACATTTGCTCTTCTAGACGATGATAGTAATGTTTTAGATGTCTTTGAATTGTCACGTGAGGATACTAAGGCAGGAAGGGTTAGTGCTATAGAGGAGATTTCAAAACGTTGTAGTTTGGACGATATTAAATTAATGATTGTCACATATTCAATGGGAGATGGAATAAATAAGATAACCCCTATGGACAAGGTTAAAAATAGGGGAATATTGTCTATGGAAGGCGCAGGTAAGGTCACAGGTGGAGGCACATCTGTATATTCCGAGATTGAGGAGTCAGATATTCCCGCATTACTTATTCCAGGTCTACATAAGAATTCCCCATCACTTGATAAACTATTTAACGCGGCTTATTCACACCAGGCAAGTCCTGAAAAGGTTTCAATCGTATACAATGCAGTTAAGGAAACCGGCTGGAAAAACATGATTGTCGGTGATTTAAGCTCCAACAGTGTCGATATCCTTGTGGAGGATGGTAAGATAAGGGGAGCCATTGACGCATGTTTAGGTGCCATGGGATTTGTTCACGGACCAATAGATCTCGAGATGATAAGGGATATCGATGAGGGAAAAAGAACTGCCAATGAATGTTTCTCACATGCAGGTGCAGTAAAGATTGCAGGAATCGATGACAAGGTTGCATATATGAAGAAAGATCTCTTGGAGCAATATGAGAAAGGAGAGAAGAAGGCAGTACTTGCAGTTGATTCAATGGTCATGACAATTGCAATGGAAATATTCGGTTTAATCGGTATTTCTAATAATGACATGGATGGAATTGTTCTAACAGGTTCCTTAGGTTCTATGAAGGAGCCATTTGATTTTGAGGAGAAATTAAATAAATATCTAAAAAACAGGTATGATATTAAAATAATCTCTGCTGATTCCGGAGCTATTGGAGCGGCTCAGATAGCACATGATATCTATAATGGTAAGAGAAACATCTTAGGTATTGATGTTGATTATTAAAACTTAAATCCTTTATATCCTATTTTTAGATTAAATAGATAAATTTCAATAAGTTAATAATTTATCTGTTTAAAAATTCTTAGAATTATTATTTTGATATTTTAGATTAATTTTTTTTATCGGATTCAATCTGTTTTAATCTTTAAAAATTAGTATTTCAATATTTCAACGATTTAAACCTTATAAAATCTTTAAAAAGTAGTATATAAATAGTATTTTAGATTTTATTTTATTGGATTAATGCTGATTTTAAAAATAGTATTTGGTTAAGGTTATAATAATTAACTAATTTTTTTATAAAATTAGTATATTATTATTATTGTAAATTTATTTTTTTATTGAGATGAAAACTATCTTTTCACCTTTAATAACTTTTAGGTTTCCATCTTCTAGTTTTAAGACGGTATTTAAGAAGTTATCGATGGTTACTACATTACCTTCATATTCTTCATTGTTTTTAAGTTCTACAAGCACGTCTTTACCTTTAAATTGTAGAAATTCTTTGTTTACTTGAAATTCCTTATTGTTCATATATTATTCCTCTTGATTGAGTATTAATATATTTTTTGTTATTACTGTTATTTATAGATTTTTTTAAATTTTTATTAAAAAATCTTTTTAATAATTAATCTATATCAACTTTAAAATAGATTCTAAATTGATTATGGTATTATAAATAAGATTTAAATAGATTGATTATTAAACCTATTATTGTATTTTAGTAAAATTCTAGAATTTATCTATGTTTATTTATAATTTTAATAAAATGAGTGAGGGTTTAATATGGCTGTTAATTTAGCAGAAAGTAATTTACAAGCTATTTCAAATACAATAGCAATATTGGAAAAAGAAGAAAATCCTGATGAGAAAAAATTAAAAGAATTAAGAAAAGAAAGAGATATTATTTTAAGAGATCTTAACTTAAAATAAACCTATTTTATTTTTTAATTCTTTATTTATGTGTTGATTATCTTGTTTTGGCTATTTGGATAGTGTTTTTTTAATCCTTTATTTATATGTTGGTTATTCTGTTTTGTTAGCTATTTGTGTGGTATTTTTCTATTTTTATTTTACTTGAATCAATTTTATTAGATTATTTTATTACTGGTCTATTTTCATGTTAAATTAGTGTATTGCCACTTGTTTTTGATTGCTTGTTCAATTAAAGGATTTTCATCCTTTTTTTATTAGGTATCTTAATTAGATACTATTTTAATTACTATAGCTAATTTAAGAAATATTACCATGAATCACAGTTTAAATTAATCTTTGTTTATCTTATCTGCCCATTTTATGGTTTTGCTAATATCTGATGTTAAATCAAGACTTAAAGGTGTAAGTGAAATTTTATGTTCTTTTTTAATGCAGTATCCATCGCTACCTTCTTTGTCATTGTCAGTTATTGTACTGTCAATCCAGTAATAGGGCTTTCCACGTGGATCATATCTTGTCTCCACCTCAGGTATGAACATCCTATTGGTTAACCTTGTAATATTGATTTCATCTGATACAGGATTTGTTGGTATATTGAGGTTTAGAAGGTCGATGCCCTCAGGCATACCATTTTCCATAACATATCCTGCAAGTTTATTAAGTGTTTTAATTGCAGAATCAAAGTCGATGTTTATTCTTCCGTTTTCAAATTTTGCAGACTGGTCGTCCACTGTCTGGGATACGGCAATGGTTGGTATTCCATATGATGCCACTTCCATAGCAGCACCCAATGTTCCGGAGGTTGTAAGTTCTGACTTTCCCAAGTTATATCCAATATTGATTCCGGAAATACATAGATCTGGTTTCTCATCGCATAACTGAAATACACCCATAATTGCGGCATCTGTAGGTGTTCCTGATACTGCATATCCTATTTTCCCATTTCTAAGTGGCAGTTTTTTAATTCTAAGTGGTTCAAAAAGGGTTATTGCATGACCGATACCGCTCTGTTGTGTTGAAGGTCCCACGATTATTGTTTCACCTAAACTAGATACAGCCTTGTCTGCCGCTAATATTCCACTTGAACTTACTCCATCATCATTACATAGTAATATTTTCTTCATATACTTAGATTGATAGAATCTCATAAAAATATTTTTTTATATTTGGCTAAGATTTATCTCTAAATCGGGATATCCACTTCAAATCTAAAACAGGGCTTATCTGCAATATCTTCCATACTTCATTAAAATCTCATTTGGCTATTTATTTTTTTTTAAATATTCCATAAAAAAATTGTTTTATATGTGGTGAATTTTTTTAAAATCAAAAGATATATAAAAAGATATAAACATATTTTTATTAGGATTTAGTTTTTTAATAATTACCATAACAGGGTTTAGAAACTATGGTAGTTTAAGCTTTATTTAAAATAGTGTTAGGTGAAATTGTGGAAAAGCCTCAATTAGTCAATTTTGTTGCTAAAGTCATGGAAGAATCAGGTTTTAAAGTTTATAAGAATTTTAAAACTTCTCAAAAAGTAGTGGATATATACGCTGTTCTTCCAACCCAGATGGGTGATTTTGGAGTAGTTGTTGCTTGTAAAAATTATGACAAAGAATGGGAAGTAGGAATTGACATTCTCAAAGAAATGGAAATGGTAGGTAGAAGTCTTAAAGCTTCCAAGGTAGCTATTGTTACAAGTTCTACTTTTTCCCCCCAGGCTAGAAATTATGCCTCACGTAAAAACATTAAGCTTGTTGATAGGGATAATCTAATTAGTCTTGCTAAGAAATATTCCAAGAAGAATAAAGAGCCTGATACTGCTGCTGATGAAACCCAGGTTGTTGATGACACATCTGACCAATATTATGAGGATCAATACTACAATGGATATGTAGATGATTATGATGCAAATCCAAGCATCGCCTATTCCGACTATAATGGTGGTGATGTATATGATGATGCATATTATGAGGAGGTTGCCTTAGCTAATTATCAGCCGGATATGTATTCAAGTTCTTATGCAAATTCCACCAAGGGAAATCTACATAAAACAGAGGAGAAAAAGAGGAATGAACCTAAAAAATCCAGGTTTTCATTTTTAAATCGTTCCTCTAAAAACAACAATAACAGTTCAAGATCCTCTAGGGCTCCTAGTACAAGACCAAATAGGAATGTTGAAAGAAGGCAATCAAGGTCTCTTAACTTGTCATCTAAACTTAATCAGGTTGAAAGCAAGAAGGAAAGTACAGATTTGGCACCTATTTTAGGTAATCCAATTGTTTTAATTCTATTGGTTGTAATTGTATCATATCTCTTAACCTATATTCTGGCTATTCTAGGTGGAATGAGTAGTGGTATTATCGGCCTAATTGAGATGGCTGCTTCTTTAATCTTATCCTATGGATTGGTATTCTTGGTTGATAGGGATGGGGCATCTGTTCTAATAAAGGGAAGTATTGTCTTCTTTGTCTCATTGATAATACTAATTATATTAATTATATTCATTTAGATTTCGAAATCTAATCATTTTTATTAAAAAAGATTTTGATATTTTTTTTATTTATTTGGCTATTTTTTAACTATTTTTAATATTTTTTAAGCTGTTTATCTATTTATTTTCATTATTTTAACTTATTTCAAGATTTAAATTTATTTTTTTTAGTATTTTAAGCTAATTTAACATTTTCACTATTTTTAACTTACTTAATCCTTTATTAGCTTATTTGTAATTTTAAAAAATTAGCTCAATGAAATAACTCTAAAAAATAAGTAATAATCCTAAAAAAAGCTTATAATCAATTAGAATATAAAAAATAGACCTAAAGTCAATATGTAAACCATAGAAACCATAAAAAAAATTTAAAATAAAAAGTAGTGGTTCCGACGAGATTCGAACTCGTGATCCTCTCGTTGTAAGCGAGATATCATACCTCTAGACCACGGAACCATAAAAGTATAATACAACATACAATAGTTTGCACTTACTAGTATATAAATGTTTTGGTTTCATTATATATTCTAATTATAATATTATAAATATAATGATTATTAAATTATATAAATGTAATAATATACCAATTTAAATTATTCAATTTATAAGAAAATCCTTATATTTTAATAATTTTCAGAATATCTTCTGGCTTAAAAATGTGTTTTACATAAATGTATTTTTTATTAATAAGTTTAAAGACTTAGGATTAGTTTTGGAAGATATTTAAGTATTTATCAATTTTTAAGAAAACAAGGAAGGATAAAATGGCATTTGATGAATCTGGAAAAATTTGGATGGATGGAGAATTAGTTGACTGGAAAGATGCTAAAATCCATGTATTGTCTCATGTTGTAAATTATGGAACAGATGTATTTGAAGGAATAAGGGCATATGAAATTGATGGTAAAGCTCAAATCTTTAGGTTGGAGGATCACGTAAAAAGATTGTTTAATTCTGCAAAAATCTATAAGATGGATATTCCATTTACCCAAGAGGAAATCTGTGAGGCTATTAAGGAAACAATTAAAGCCAATAATTTAACTGCATGTTATATTCGTCCTATTGTATATAGGGGATATAAAGAGTTAGGTGTCTCACCAGTAAATTGTCCTGTAAATGTAGCTATTGCAGTATGGGAATGGGGAGCATATTTAGGTGAAGAAGGTATGGCTAACGGTGTAAACATCGGTGTCTCTTCCTGGAGAAAACCTGCTGTAAGTACCTTCCCAAATATTGCTAAAGCTGGAGCTAACTATATGTTATCCCAACTTGCAAACATGGAAGCTAAAGACAATGGATTCGATGAAGGATTACTTTTAGACGTAAATGGTAATATTGCTGAAGGTCCTGGTGAAAATGTATTCTTAGTTTTAGACGGTAAGATTTACACCCCAACATTGTCAAGCTCATTACTTAAAGGTATTACAAGGGACTCTGTAATTAAACTTGCAGGAGACTTAGGTTATGAGGTAAATGTCCTACCTTTACCAAGGGATTTATTATATATTGCAGATGAAATGTTCTTTGCAGGAACTGCTGCAGAGGTTACTCCAATCCGTTCAATGGATCATCGTATTGTAGGTGAGGGTAAACGTGGACCTGTCACTGAAAAGATCCAAAAGGAATACTTTAAAATAGTAAATGGTGAAGTTGAAGATAGATATGGATGGTTTTCACCTGTAGATTAAATTTATCAATAATTTAATCGACTTTTTTCTTTTTTTATTTAAATTATAATATTCAAAAAGTATAAATAGTATAAATATATATTATAAGATGTAAAATATTTTTTACATTGTTAATTTTATTTTATTCATTGAAATTTCTAGGAGGATTTTTAATTTATGGATGTTCTAGTTGCAATTATTATTGGAATTGTCCAGGGATTAACAGAGTTTTTACCGGTCAGTAGTTCTGCACACCTTGTATTTGTACAGACATTCTTTGGTTTAAATTCCAATAATATATCTTTTGATGTTCTTTTACATTTAGGAACATTGGTCGCTGTTGTCGGATTCTTTTTACCTGATATAATCAACATGATTATTGCATTCTTTAAAAGTATTGCTGATTTATTTAGGGGTCAATTCAGAGAGGGTATTCAGGAAGACCCATATAAAAAGTTAGCATGGTATACAATTGCAGCAAGTGTTCCTGTCGGTATTGTAGGAATATTATTTAACGATTTAGTAAGTTCATTATTCAGTGGTGTAACATTTCCAGCATTCTTCTTATTGATTACTGGTTGCTTGTTATACTACTCAGAAAGACATACTAATGGTGATGTAAATCTTAAAAACTTAAGTTTGAAAGATTCCGTATTTATGGGAATAGGTCAGGCATGTGCTATCCTACCAGGTCTTTCAAGGTCAGGTACAACAATTGCATTCGGTTATCTTGCAGGATTAAACAAAGAATTTGCAGCTAAATTCAGTTTTATTTTATCAATTCCAGCAATCTTAGGAGCGGCACTTGTTGAAATGAACGGTATCGGTGCAGGATTTGCGACTAATGCAGTGCCTTATACATTAGGATTTTTAGCAGCTGTTATCTCAGGTTTATTTGCTATAAAAGTATTACTTAAGTTGATACAAGAGAAGAGCTTAGACATATTCGCATACTACTGTTGGATTGTAGGTGCAGTAATTTTAGTTGGAAGTTTGTTCTTCTTCTAAATTTTTAATTTTAAAAAACTAGATTTTTGTTGGTTTTTATCATGAAGACAGAAATTAAGGTTTTAAGAAAGGAACTAAATTTAAGTCAACAGGATTTAGCGGATCAGGTTGGTGTTTCACGTCAGACAATCAATGCGTTAGAAAATAATAGATATAACCCTTCTCTTCTAGTTGCTTATAAGATTTCTAAGGTATTGGGATGTGAACATATTGAGGATGTTTTTAAGATAGACGAATAGTTTTTTCCATTTTTAAGGGGATAAAAATGATTTTAGATATTTACAAGGATTCTTTGGAATATCCCTCTAAGGATTTTGATTCCATATTGAAGTTAGGAATATTTACCCTATTCAGTTTCATAATTATTCCAATCTTCTTTATAGAGGGATATTCTTACAGGGTCATCAAGGTTGCTACCAATGGTATGATTAATGGTGATGAGCCTTTACCTAAATTCGGTAACTGGAAGGATATGTTTATAGATGGATTAAAGGTTGTTGTTGTTAAGTTAATCTACCTTATTGTTCCTGTTGTCATTTTCTATTTGGCTTCAGAATTTACTAACAATATAGGTGTAAAGATTCTTGCTGTCATTGTTTCAATCATATTATTTATTGTATTGGACATGTTTTCAATGGTTGCAATTCCTAATATGGCACAGGATGATTCTTTCAAATCTGCATTTGATTTTGAGGGTATCTTCAATACCTTGTCTTCAATAGGTTGGTTAAGATACTTCGGATTCTATATAGGTTTGAGAATCATTGAGGGAGTAATAGAGCTTATTGTATTTGCGGTGCTCTTATTAATCTTCCTGATATTCCTTGGAGTAGGTTCAATATCAGGAATATTTGCAAGTATTGATACCTTATCAGTTATTGGTTTGGTTATTATAGTCCTATTTGTTTTATTCAATAGTTTAGTTGTACAGCCTTTTTTAACCATATTTGATAGCAGGTCAATTGGTTTAGTATATAACATTAGATAGTTTTGTCTAATGTAACCATAATATAGGGTTTAACATCATTACTAATATCATCTAGGATAACAATAACTGACTAATGTAACCATAATATAGGGGTTAACTCTATATTAACTATTTTTTAATTTTTAATCCTATTTCATGCTTTAGGACTTTTTTTTATTATAAAAGCTATTTTCAGTGTTCTAATCGATTTAATGTATTTTTTAGGATAATTGGTTTATTTTTGATGTTTTTTGATATTTCACAGTAATTATTATTTTAAATTTTAAGAAATCTGGTTATCTTGTTTTCATATAATCTATTTTTAGATAAAATTCTCATAATTATCTATCTACATATACAATTGTTAATATCTATTTTTAGATAAAATTCTCATAATTATGTATCTACATATACAATTGTTAATTCAAAACACTATTGTTTATAAATCAATGTCATTAATTTAAAACTAGCTATTTCTAAAATTAGTGTAATATAAAATACATTAAAATATTTGATTGTAGTTTTGATCTAATGGATTTTTTATAGTATATGTTTTTTATAATTCTATTTTTTAGGTATTCTTACTAAATCCTATTTTATGGATTTTTTATCAATTCCATTATTTGGATATCTAACCGGCTTTATTCTACTTGTCGATTTGATTATTATTTATTTGAAAATCATTGTCCGGTGAACTTTCTTACTATTCCATTATTTTTTAGGCAGACCAAAATTATATATTGTCATGTTGTAAATAAATTATAATGTCATTTAAAATCTAGGCATATCCTTGGATTGTTAAAGTATGTCTTATTTGGTTAAATGATTTGGTCTAGTTAAATGGATTTAATGGATTTTAGTATATTAGAAAAATAAGTTTGGTGAAATATGTTAATAGATACTGTAAAATCATTGATTTTTTTTATTGTAGCGGGATTGTTTGAGATTGGAGGGGGGTATCTTATATGGTCCTGGCTTAGGGAAGGTAGACCATTTACCTTTGCAGTTTTAGGTGCTATTCTACTTGTATTATATGGAATTGTTCCAACATTTCAACCTGCAAACTTTGGAAGGGTTTATGCGGCATATGGTGGAATATTCATTGCACTTTCAGTGCTTTGGGGCTGGAAGATAGACCATGTAAAACCTGATCAATTCGATATAATCGGTATGTGTATTGCACTTGTCGGTGTATTTATTATTATGTACTGGCCAAGGGCAACATAGGTTTTTAAAAAGGGGTATCTGATTAATATCTGAAAATTAAACTTTTAAGAAATATGTTAGTCAAGAAGTATAAAATTTTAAAAAAATGGTATTTAAAAGATAAAGCTTTTGAAAGAATATGCAATGTCTAAGGGCAATATAAAATTTTAAAAAAAAATTGTAATTTAATTAATATTTAAAAAATACTTTTTTTTATTTGCTGCAGGTTTTAACAATACTGTCAAGTACCTCATCAATTGTTTTACCTTCCATAAGAGCCATAAACATTGCTCCACCTGCACCTGCACCTTCCTTTACAAATCCTTCAAGGTAATTATTTAAACCACCATGATTTGCAGTTTCGAATTTAGGATCTACCGCGTTTATGGTAATGTCCTCACTAATCTGTTTTGTAATGTCAAAGATATCTGCTGTCTCGTCCCTTGCAACAAATTTGGTTGTTGCAATACAGACATTGGTGAAGTCAAAATCGGGTTTGATGGCTTTTATAACGGCACAGACTCCGGACATCTGAGTACCACTTGCAAGTACAACAGGTTTGCTGCTTCCAATTGCCATACCTGCAACTGCAGGCATCATGGGATCTCCTACTGCAGCTATTGCATCAAACACATCTACATCACCGGGTCTGATTCCTGCCTTTTCAAGACCCTCATTTACGGTTTTAAGTTTTAGCTCATGTGGATTGTAAGGCATACTTCCACTTACCTTATATTCCGCATCATAGCCTAATGCTTTTAGGATTCCGAGGGCTGTAGTTGTTCCTGCTGCAATGCTTTCACCGATTACAAGGTAATCGTATTTTTCACTTAGTTCCTTACCAATCTCTAAGGCTTTTTCATATATTTCCTTAGGATTCTCAACAGCCTTTCCAGTGCTTATGTCCCCCCCATGGGAATTGCTTAATGTAAAACAATCTAGATCTGGTCTTATTTCACAGCCTGCATCCACTACCTCAAGGTCACATCCGGTTAAATCGAGACATGCCTTTGTAAGCATTGATGGTGTAGGTGCCGCCTCTCCCTCAGACACTGTTTCCGGAATCTCTTCCATACAGTGAGGTGCCCCATATTTCATTATCTCAACATCTGCTGCAGGAGTATACATGTTGAGTTCCTCACTAGCTCCAGCACCACTGATTCCATGTATCTTTGATGTGTCGGTTGTAGCTATTGTGCATATAAAAACGGGTGTTTTTCCTTCAAATTTCTTGTTTATTTCTTCATTTCCATAGGTTTTAAGACCATCTACCATTATATCACTTATCTATATCTTTTTTTTAAAAATTTCTTATAGTATGAAAATTATATATAAGTATAATAATCAATATTATAAAGCAAATAATACTTTTATAAATTAATATTTCAAAAGTAATTTGACTTTTAGCTGGTTAAACAATACTTTTATAAATTAGTACTCTAAATCTAATTAAATTTTCATTGCTTAGATAACAATTTTATAAATTGGTATTCTAAAAGTAATTTGACTTTTATTTGGTTAGATAATACTTTTATAAATTAACCTTTAATTAAGTTTTTATTAAGTTTATTTGATTTAATTTAAGTATTTTTTAATTTACAGTCATTTTTATTTTATAATCATTATCTTTATAAGGAGACTCTTAGTTGATATCTTTAGGAATTGAAGGAACCGCAGAGAAAACAGGTGTAGGAATAGTCAACAGTGATGGGGAAATATTGGCTATTTGTGGTAATCAGTTATATCCGGAGGAAGGGGGAATCCATCCACGTGAAGCGGCAGAGCATCATGCATACTGGATTCCAAAATTGATTCCCCAGGCTTTAGATGAGGCAGGTCTAGGCTTTGATGATATAGATCTTGTGTCATTTTCCCGAGGTCCTGGTCTTGGACCTGCACTTAGAATAGTTGCAACCTCTGCAAGAACCTTGGCACTGTCAATCAACAAACCTATCATTGGAGTTAACCATTGTATAGGACATATTGAAATTGGAAAACTTACAACAGATGCAAGAAACCCTGTAACATTATATGTCAGTGGTGGTAACAGCCAGGTAATCGCATATGAATCAGGACGATACAGGATATTTGGAGAGACATTGGATATTGCAGTCGGGAATTGTCTCGATCATTTTGGACGTGAAACGGGATTGGGACATCCTGGCGGACCTGTAATTGAGAAACTTGCAAAGAAAGGCTCATATATTCCACTTCCATATACGGTTAAAGGAATGGACTTCTCATTTTCAGGTCTTTTAAGCGCATCACTTCGGGCATATAAAAAAGGTGCAGCCATTGAGGATGTATGTTACTCCCTCCAGGAGACAGCATTTTCAATGCTTGTTGAGGTTACAGAACGGGCACTATCACATACAGAAAGGGATGAGGTATTGTTGTGTGGAGGTGTGGCTGCAAATTCACACTTACGTGAGATGTTGGATACAATGGCAAAACAGCACTATGCACAGTTCTATATGCCTGACATGAAATACTGTGGTGATAATGGTGCGATGATTGCATGGCTCGGACTTCTGACAAGCAAATACTATGGAACCATGAAGATGGAGGATACCAATGTCATTCAAAGGTACAGGACCGATGAGGTGGATGTTCCATGGGTAAAAGACATTAACAATAGAATCAGCTTACCTGATAATTTACTTGCAAAGGGTGCAGAGTCTGACATTGTAAAATCACAGTGGTTCGACGGTTTCGAGGGATTCGATCCTATAGATGTGGTGGTTAAGAAAAGACTTCCGAAAGCATCCACGCCGGACGCAGTTATTGTTGATATAGGTGAATTTATGGTAGTTGTAGAATTTGATCTGCTGGATTATCGAAGAAGACACTGTTCAAAAGCGGTGAAAAAGACACTGAGTATTCCAGAGTGGCTGAATGAAGCAGCGATGAGAGAAAATATTAACTTCTCTCAGCTGCTTCA
>JBJEIL010000011.1:0-17329 GCA_051876995.1 Methanobrevibacter sp.
GACAGTTAATTAATTTAAATCGATTCAATAATCGATAATAAATCGATTAACTGATTTATTTTAAAAAAAAGGAAAATAGATTTAAAAAAAATCTATTAATTAAAAGGTGAAACATGAAAACCGTCGAAAAAGAGTTTAGTGATAGGGACATAATAGAGTATCCCCTTCCTAAAATCTTGTCTATTATATTTCGTTCCCATAACATGTATCTTTCCAATCTTTTAAAGGAAACCGAGATTAATTCCGGAGAGTTTCCATTTTTAATTAATTTATATCGAAGAGACCACATAACACAGAAAGACCTAGCAGATGAATTTAATGTAAGTGAAGGAACTGTTGCAAGGGCTGTAAAAAAACTTGAGGATAAAGATCTTATAGAAAGAAAGGAGAATCCCAAAAACAGAAGAGAAAAAATCATCACCATAACTGATGAGGGAAGGGATTTTGCAAGTAAAGTATTTGATATAGACAATAAATGGGAAGAGGAGATATTAAATCACTTAACTGAAGATGAAAGATTCATATTTAAAAAAGAATTACTTAAAGTTGAAGAAAATTCCACAGAGATTCTTAAAAGATTCGAGTAAATATCTATCTTTCAACTATTTTATACAACAATTTCTATTTTTATAATATTAGTTTAATTAATAAACTAAAACTATTAGAATCATTTTTTTTTATTTAAAAGTTAATTGAAACTTAATTAGTGATATAGATTATAAGTTATAAGTTATAAGTTATAATTTAAACAAAAAATATTATTTGATATAATAACCCTGATTAATTAAACAATAAATATTTATCCAAACAATTGATATTCACTTCATATAAATCTTTTTTTATTAAAAACAAGATTTTAGTTTAGATTAATGACAATTATTGTATTAAATAAAGTTATAACTTATAAGTTATAATCTGAAAATAGCTACAAAATAAAAAAAAATCAAACCTACTAGAACAGACAAAAATAGCTAAAACAGAATAGAATTACTAAAATAAAGAAAAATAGCTAAATAAAAAATAAAAAATTAAAATTACCAAGTATAAACAAGATATCTACAAAATAAACAAAATCAATCTAACAGCATAAAAAAATAGCTAAATAAAAAATAAAAAATTAAAAAAGAAGATAGAGACTACATCCTATCAGGTGCAGTTACTCCAAGAATATCCAATGCATTCTTTAAGGTGATTTTAGCCTTTTCAACTAAAACTAATCTAGCACCTTCAAAGTCAGAGCCAATTACTTGGTTTTCTTTATAGAATCTGTTAAAGTCACTAGCTAATTCTTGACAGTAGTTTGCAATCGGATGGATTCTTCTAAGCTCTGCAGATTCTCCAATGAGTTTAGGATATTTGGATAATGTTCTAATAAGATTGGACTCAAATTCATTTGGAGACCAGTTATCCTCACATTCAATACTACCTAAATCAATGCCCTGATTTTCAGCCTTTCCGAGTAATTTAGAAGCACGTGCATGAGCATATTGTATAGATGCACAACCTCTCTCAAAGTTTAAAGCCTCATCCCATTTGAATTTGATGTGTTTTTCAGGAGACAATCTTGCAATATAGAATCTGATTGCACCAATACCAATCTCCTCTGCAATCTCGTCTATCTCCTCTTCAGATAAGTCATGGCGTCTTGAGATAATCTCGTCTTTAGCCCTTGATACTGCCTCATCAATAAGTTCATCTACTGATATGAAGTTACCGGTACGTGAGGACATTGAACCTTCAGGCAATGTAATGAATTCATAGAATAACACTTCTACCTTATCACTGTTAGGTTCGATCTTTTCTAATATCTCAAGTGCAGCTTTAACTTGACGGAATGCCAATTTATGATCTGCTCCTAAAATATCTAAAACAATATCCCCCTGGTCACATTTATACATGTGATATGCAATATCCCTTGTGGAATATAAGGAGGTGCCGTCTGCCCTTCTTAATACAAGATTGTTTTTAATGCCGAAATCAGCGAGTTTTAACCTTAAAACATCTTCCATACGTGCATATCCGATTTCCACCATCTCATCAACATAACGGTCCACATCACCATTACGTACAAAGGTACCTTCCCATACAAACTTATCATGTTTTACATGCATACGTTTCAAGGTTTCTTTAACACCATCAAGACATTTATTTATTGTATCCTCAAAGAGTTTGTTTAACTCCTCATTGTCTCCTTTCTCATATTCTTTAATCAAATCGGTTACACCATCTTCAAGTGATGGATCCTCTTTAAATGCCTGATTTACTTTAAGGTATACAAGACCAATATTGTGGTCTATCTTGTCCTCACCTTGATCTTCTATTTTTAAACCTAGTTCTTTAATACCATATACAACCATGGCAAGCTGTCTTCCCATATCATTTACATAGTATTGGGTCTCGACTTCCCTTCCAGAGGTTCTAAGTAATCTTGTTAAAGAATCTCCTATAATAGAATTTCTGATGTGTCCAATATGTAAAGGCCCATTTGGATTAGCTGATGTATGTTCCAATACAATCTTTTGATCTACTTTAGGAAGTTGACCATAGTTCTCATCTATTGAATCAAGTAATCCTTTAGAATAATTATCATAATCAATAAAGAAGTTTACATATGGTCCTTTAGCTTCTACCTTAGTGAATAATTCGGGTTTTTCAATTACACCAACAATATCCTCTGCAATCATGGCAGGTGATTTTTTTAAAATTGGAGCTAATTGAAAGGTAACTGTAGAAGCAATATCCCCCATTTCATGATTTGGTGGGAATTCTAACATGATTTTATCTTTTGATACTTCCGCATCTAGTTTGCAGGTAGCATCATATAACGCATTAATAGCAAGTTGTTCTAATTCATCGTACATTGGTTCACCTAAAAATAATTCTAGCCTTATAAAAATTAAAGATTTATAATTCAAGGCCATGTTATAATAAAATTCATATAAAAATAAGTAAGAGTTATAAAAGGATTAATATCCTTTTAAAGCTATAGTAACATATCCTAATTTAGGAATAATTAATGGTTGACCATTAACTGTAACAACCCTCTCTTTAATTTGATCAGCTGTAGCCAGATAAGGATCTGGAGCAGTGTTATGATCACCTTTTATCTCATAATAGGTGGTTCCATTAATATTAGTTATATTGATTATTCTATGTACAACTGGACTGTTATACCAGGTTGCATCATAAACAACAATATCTCCTACTTTAACATCGTTTGGATTAAATTCGCTTATACCGAACATATCTGCCTTCTCAACAACTACAATATCTCCCCTATAGAATACAGGTTCCATACTTCCAGAGACCACAACATTTAAATGTTGTCCTGCAATTAAGACAACAACAATAATTACGATGTATAGAATTATTTCTTTATAGTTAGTCAAAGAAACACCTTATGAATTTAATGAAAAAAATTTAAAATAATTTTATATAAATTATAAAAATTACAATTATTTATATTATAATTTAAGTTTATAAATTCTATTATATAAAAATGTTATTTTGATTAAAAAAATAGATTTTGATAAATTCTTAAAAAAGAATAGTTAAAAGTTAAAAGATAGGATTAAAGGGACTATCTTAAAATAGCTCCTTCATCTGCAGATGAGACAGACCTTCTGTAAATATCCAACCAACCAGATACTGGTTTTTCAGGAAGTTTTACAGTTTTTCTCCTTTCTTCTAATTCCTCATCACTTAATTCAACATTAAGTTTTTTGTTTAGAATATCGATTTCAATGATATCCCCATCTTTAATAAGTCCTATTGGACCTCCACTCATAGCCTCAGGAGAGACATGTCCTATACATGGACCTCTGGTACCACCTGAGAATCTTCCATCGGTAATGAGACCTACATTCTTAATGCCCATACCCATAATGGCAGATGTTGGGTTTAACATCTCTCTCATACCTGGTCCACCTTTTGGTCCTTCACAGCGGATAACAAGAATATCCCCTTCCTCAATTTCATGACCAAAAATAGCTTCAACGGCATCCTCCTCTGACTCATAGATTTTTGCAGGTCCTTTAAGATGTAACAGATCATCAGGTACTGCTCCTCTTTTAACGATTGAACCGTTTGGTGCAAGATTACCTTTTAATATTGCAAGTCCACCTTCCTTGTGAATCGGATTATCTAATGGACGGATTAAATCTGAGTCCTTAATTTCTGCCTCATCAATTATCTCAGCAATGGTTTTACCACTACAGGTTAAACAATCGGTGTTTAATTTAGATTGAAGTGATTTTAATACTGCAGGTATACCCCCAGCCTCATGCAAATCCTTCATAGTACTTTGACCTGCAGGGGATAATAATGTAATATGAGGAATCTCATTACTGATATCATCAAATAAATCGATGTTTACAGATACGCCTTTATCCTCAAGTTCTGCAGCAATAGCTGGAATATGAAGTGCGGTGTTACTGGATCCGCCAAGTGCCATATCCATTGCAATTGCATTTTCAAATGCGTCCTGGGTCATAATGTCAGAAGGTTTTAAATCCTCTTTAATCATTTCCACTATACGTTTACCTGATTCATATGCTATTTTTTTCTTATCCTCAGACAATGCAAGTGCGGTAGCACAGTGTGGAAGGGACATACCTAATGTTTCTGTAATACAAGCCATTGTGTTTGCTGTAAATAAACCGGAACAACTACCTGCTCCTGGACAAGCACAGTGTTCAAGTTCATCTAAATCCTCTTCTGTGATTTTTCCTGCAGACAATTCACCACATGCTTCATAAACAGTGATTAAATCTGCATTTTTACCTTTAAAATGACCTGGTTCCATTGGTCCTCCAGTTACAACAATGGAAGGAACATCCACCCTACCAGCAGCCATTAACATACCTGGAACAACCTTATCACAAGATGGCATTAATACAAGACCATCTAAGCTATGACCCTTTGCCATACTCTCTACGGTACTTACAACTATTTCCCTTGAAGGAAGGGAATATTTCATACCTTCATGGTTCATTGCAATACCATCACAGATTGCCATTGTGTTAAATTCAAAAGGAATTCCTCCAGCATCACGGATACCTTTTTTTACATATTCGACTAATTCTCTAAGGTGTATATGACCTGGAACAATTTCTACATAACTGTTTGCAATACCAATAAATGGTTTATTAAAATCTTCATCTTTAAGTCCACAAGCTCTTAAAAGAGACCTGTGTGGTGCTCTTTGTGGACCTTTCTTAATATTATCACTTTTCATATGATCACTTAAATAATAATATAATTAAAATAAATAGTGATTTTATATCTATAATTCATTTTATAAAAAATTGATTAAATAAGGTTCAACTAATAAGTTTAAAAATAATTTTATTAAAAAAATATTATATAATATTAAATAATATTTAAAAAAGGAGATTGGAATGGATAGAAGAATTAAGGTTTTATTTATTTTTATAGTCATTATCTTAATAGCCCTTGGACTATATGGTTATTTCCAGACAGACAATACCTTCAATCAAAATCAGATAAGTGATAATTCCACAATATCAGAAAATGGCCACTACAATAGTAAGGATGATGTTGCTTTATATATCGAGAAATTCCATAAACTTCCATCAAATTACATTACAAAAAGCGATGCAAGAAAACTAGGATGGAAAGGTGGATCTGTTGAGGAATATGCACCTGGAAAAAGTATAGGTGGAGACAGGTTCACCAATCGTCAGGAGGTTTTACCAAGTGGAGAAAACTATATCGAGTGTGATATTGATACAAACGGAACAGATTCAAGAGGCTCCAAACGTATAGTATATTCCACTACAGATTATGATATCTATTACACATCTAATCACTACAAAACATTTACAAAACTAAATTAGATTTAAATCTATTCATTAATACTAAAACAATTAAATTAAGAAAAGACCAGTTATAATCTTAAATACCGAAAATAAACTAAATAAGAAAAAAATCCTAATCATATACTAAAAAATAAAATAAATTAGGATAAGTTAATCATATCTTCAATACTAAAAAGTATAGTAAATTAAGTATATTAAAGGAAAATCAGTTGATTTAAATGAAAAATATATATTTAGATGGAGAAAGACTAAAATCAGATTATCATGGATATATTAAAGAGAAGTTTGATTTTCCAGACTATTATGGAGAGAATCTAGATGCATTATATGATTGTTTAACAGAGATAGGAATTGAAACAGTAATTACAATTAATGATTCATCTAACTTAGATAAAAAACTCATAGATACTTTTAGGGATGCATCAGATGAAAATCCATATCTTAATCTTAAACTAGAATAACAACTCTATTTTTTTTAATACTTTTTAATTATAATTTATAAGTTATAACTGCTTTAATTTAAAAAAATACTTATAAGTTATAACTTATAATTTAATTATTTATAAATAAAAATCTAAAAAAAGGATTAAAAGACCAACATTAATAAATAAGGCAATATTAAGAATTTAAAGATTAATTAAATGAATTTATATAATTCGAATAAAAAATAAGAAAGAATTAAAAACTATCATATTAAGTTTAACTTATAAGTTATAATAAAAAATCAAGGATTCAGTTAATGTTCAATTTTTTTAAAATTATGAAAAAACCGAAATGACCAGATGAAAATCATTAAAAAAAAATATACTATAAATATTATTATAACATAAATTTAATTATTATATTAAAATTAAATTTAAGAAATTTTCTAATTTTTATATAATTGATTTATTTTAAATTTTATTATTTTATCAAAAAGGTGATTAAATGCGAGTATTACTCATTCACTCAGATTATATTAAATACGAGACAAAAAATAAAACTCCTGTAGCTGAAGAAATTGATGAAGCTAAAAAAAATGGGGCTTTTGATGAGTCATTAGTTGTTTTTACATCTGTTGAAAAAGAGGATGAAAAAAACCCTGATGCAATTGCAAAAAATTTAGTTAAAGAAGTTAAAAAAGTTTATGACGAAGTTAAAGCAGAAAATATAGTATTATATCCATATGCACATTTATCTTCCTCATTAGGTTCTCCTAAATTCGCTATTGAAATATTGAAAGAAGCTGAGGAACTCTTAAAAGAGGATAATTATGATGTATTTAGAGTACCATTTGGTTGGTATAAAGGATTCCAATTATCCTGTAAAGGACATCCATTAAGTGAACTTTCAAGAACCATCACTGCTGACATGGAAGACGATGATGAAGAGGAGAAAGATAAGGGACCAGGTTCCAAATGGTTCATTCTAGAAGACGGTCAGCTTTCAGATTGTGATAAATACGATTACACCAACAAAGGACAATTAGAGAAATTGGTTAAAAACGAATTAGGTCATGGTGAGTCTGAGGAAGTTGAACCCCCTCACGTTAAATTAATGAGAGAAAAAGAGTTATGTGATTATGAAAGTGCTTCCGATGTTGGAAACCTTAAATGGTATCCTAAAGGTCGTTTAGTACGTGATTTATTATCTGATTATGTTTACAACTTAGTTGTAGATCAAGGTGCAATGCCTATTGAAACACCAATCTTCTATAACCTAGAAAATGATGCTATTAGAGAACATGCAGCTAAATTTGGTGAAAGACAGTATAGAACTGCAACTAAAAATCCCTTAATGCTTAGATTCGCATGTTGTTTCGGTGCATTCAGAGTAATGGGGGATACCTTCCTAACATGGAAAAACTTACCGGCTAAGGTCTATGAACTTTCAACCTACAGTTTCAGATATGAGCAAAAAGGTGAAGTAGTAGGTCTTAAAAGATTAAGAGCATTTACAATGCCTGATTTCCACAGTTTCTGTAAGGATATGGATTCAACCTTGGTTGAATTTGATAAACAGGTAGACATGTGTGTACAGACCGGTGTAGATCTTGATGTTAATTATGAGATTATCTTTAGAGCTACCCAGGATTTCTATGACGAACATAAGGAATGGATGTATAACACAGCAAGAAGAATTGGAAAACCAATGCTTTTAGAAATCTTACCTGAAAGAAAACACTACTGGAGTTGTAAAATAGACTTTGCAGCAATTGATTACTTAGGTAGACCAATTGAAAACCCAACTGTACAAATCGATGTTGAAAGTGGAAAACGTTTCGATATTAACTATATTGGAGAGGATGAGAAAGAACATCATCCAACAATCTTACATTGTTCACCTACCGGAAGTATTGAAAGGGTTATTTGTAGCTTACTTGAAAAGACCGCAATTGAAAAGGATGAAAAGGCTCCTATGCTTCCAACTTGGTTAAGTCCAATACAAGTTAGAATCTTACCAATTGCTGATAAACATCTTGACTATGCAAACCAATTAGCTGATAAAATCCAAGCTAACAATATCCGTGTAGATGTTGATAATAGTGAAGATAGAGTAGGTAAAAAAATAAGAAACGCATCAAAAGAGTGGATTCCATACATATTTGTTGTTGGTGATAAGGAACTTGAATCAGATACTGTACAGGTAACTGTAAGGGAAACCGGCGAGAAAGTAGATATGACTATTGATGAATTAATCCAGGAAGTATCTAATAAAAACAAAGGAATGCCTTATAGAAGATTACCAATTCCAAGAAACACCGCTCAAAGAATACACTTCTAGGTGTTAAAATTAATATCTTAATTTTTAAGATATTAAATTATCTTTTTTCAGAGGAGTAATATAAAACTAAAATCATTTGCAATGCTGATGAAACTAACTACAAAAGAATGAAAAAAGAACAATATAAAATTAAAATTAATAAAAAAATCAAATCTAAATTTAATATGGAAATTCTTTAAAGTTTGAATGTATATTAATCTAAAATTTAAAAGAATTTTACAATCAATAACATTAAAAAAAAATTAAAATATTTATGTATTTAAAAACATAATATATCATGGTTATAAATCTAGAATTACTCTAAAAATCAGTAATTGATTTATTATAATTGGAGGATATGAAATGTATAATATAGGAGAAGCTCTTATTGGAGACGGAAACGAATTAGCTCATGTTGATTTAATGATTGGAGATAAAGAAGGTCCTGTTGGAAATGCTTTTGCAAATGCTTTAGCAAATCTTTCTGTAGGTCACACCCCTCTTCTTACTGTCATTAGACCTAACTTAATGACCAAACCTGCAACTGCAATTGTACCTAAAGTAACAGTCGGAAATTTAGAAGATGCAAGTAAGGTATTTGGACCTGCACAGACTGCAGTAGGTAGAGCAGTAGCAGATGCTGTAGAGGAGGGAATTCTTCCTAAAGATAAAATTGATGACATTGTTTTAGTCGTATCTGTTTATGTACATCCAGAAGCAGAAAACTACAGAAAAATTTACCAATACAACTATGGTGCAACCAAATTAGCAATTAGAAGAGCAATGAAAGGATATCCTGATATTGATAAAGTATTAGCAGAAAAAGATCGTGGAACTCACCCAATAATGGGATTCAAAGTACAAAGATTATGGAACCCTCCATACTTACAAGTAGCACTTGATTTAGATAATCTTGATGCTGTTAAAAACATAATGAATGCATTACCTCAAAGAGAAAGAATCCTTATTGAAGCAGGTACACCACTTGTTAAGAAATTTGGTGTTGGTGTTGTAGGTAAAATCAGAGAATTACGTCCTGACGCATTTATTATTGCTGATTTAAAAACCTTGGATGTTGGAAGAGTAGAAGTTAAAATGGCTGCAGATGAAACTGCAGATGCTGTTGCAATTTCAGGTCTTGGAACTGTTGAATCTATTGAAAAAGCAATCCATGAGGCTCAAAAACAAGGAATCTACTCCATATTAGATATGATGAATGTAGACGACTTTGAAGGTAAACTCAAACAACTTAAACCTGAACTCAAACCTAACATAGTTTTACTCCACAGAAATGTAGATTTAGAAACTACCAAAGCTGAAAAAGGTGAAGATACCAGTAATATGACCGAATGGGGTAATATTAAAGCTATCAAAGAAGTTATGGATGGAGGTTTAGTTGCTGTAGCAGGTGGAATCACTCCTGAAAAAGTTGAAGAGGCTACCTCCAAAGGAGCAGATATTATTATTGCTGGAAGATACATTATTGGTTCCAAAGATCCAAGAAGAGCTGCTGATGATTTCTTAGCACACTTCCCTGTAGATCCAGACAATATGAGACTTGCTCTCGATGAAGATGAAAACATTTAAATAGTTTTTTAAAAACTATTTTTACTCTTTTTTTAATTTACAAAACAACTCTTTTTTTAATAAAAAACTTTTTATAATTCATTTAGAATAAATGAATAATGACAATAATTTTCTTAAGGTGATTTTTATGGGTTTTTGTAATTCTTGTGGTAAACCTATGAGTAGAGGAGACGAATTAGGAACAAACAAAGATGGAAGTAAAAATGAGTATTATTGTGCAGACTGTTATCAAAATGGAGAATTTACAGAACCGGATTTAACAGTAGAGGACATGATTGTTAAAAAAGCACAGGAGATGATGGATAAGAATCCTGATTTAAGAGAATCAGATGCAACTGGTGTATTAATTACTTTCCTACCTAATCTTAAAAGATGGAATCCTAATTATGAACAGGAAACCTCAAACCATTTCCAAAGAAGACCACAAGGTTATAGAGGAGGATATAATCCTAATCTTGATGATGATGAGGAAATTTAAATCATATTCTAATCCTTATACTTTTTTACTAATAATGAAACTATCACTAAATCAATGAATGTCCAGACAGCTTTTTTCAATAAGATATTAATAAATGATTCTTCAATTAAAAAAATAGTTTTAAATTAAAATAAATAATAAATTATCATTTTTCTATAAAAAAGATATATAAATAAGTTTAAATTAAAAATAAAATAGAATAACTCTTTTTAAAAATAAAACAGCTAATCAATAGAAAATTAAAGACTATTCAAGATTTAATATGAATTTTTTAAGTCTTCTGATTAAATATTCATTGGATAGTTGATCGTTTTTAAGTAAAGATAGCTCTTTTTGAAGCTCTTCATATCTTTTGGTTAAATCAATATACTCTTCTTGAAGATTATAAATAATATCATCCTTATAATCGTTTCTAAAACTTTCTTCACTTATTAGTTTATTTTCTACTTGTTTTTCAAGATCATCTGAATCTTTATTAACATTATCCTCTATAGATTTATTAAGATCATCTAAACCTTTATCAGCTTTATCCTCAAAAGGCTTTTCAGGATTGTCTGAATCCTCTTTATCTGCATCTATTTGAGAATTATTAGGCATATCCTCTTCTGATAATGAGTTTAAATTAGATTCTTCTAGATTCATAGAAGACAATCTAGATTCCATTTCGGATTGACTATTGGATTTTAAATTTGATAGAGAACCATTAGATTCCGAATTATCAAGGGATGATCTAGTTTCATATGATGCAACTTTCTCCTTTAATTGATTGTTTTCATCCATTAAAGTCTCATATTTAGCCTTTAAATCTGATAAAGTTTTTTCATATTCATCAAATGGATTCTCAGAATAAGGGAGAATTAGAACATCTTCATTATTTTCAAAAACATTATCCTGTTTTGGTATTGTAATTTGAACCTGCTCTGTTTTGTATTTTTTCTTTTTACCACTTTTTAAGGTTCTAGTATATTCTCTTGAATACTTCTTAACAACACCTTTAGATTGTTTCATAATTACACCATACTTAAAAAATAGATATTAGTTATATTAAATTCTATTATTATAATTATCTAATTTCTTTTATTTATACATATTTATAAAAATATATTAAAAAGTATAATAAAATTTATTAAAAAATCATTGTTAGTAGATTTAACTAAAGAAATTAAAAACAGTAAAATATAGTTAAAAAATATTTTAATTAAAGAGATGATTTTTACCTAAAACCGAATCGATAAACAAATATAAGATTAAATTAAATTTAAAACGATTTGAAAAAGGATTTAAATAAAAGCTCATATTTGGTATTGTTTCGTTAAAGATAGAATTCAATATTCCGATGATAAAGAATAAATTTATATAAAGATATAATATTATCTATGTCAAGAAAGGAGAAATTAATACTAGGTATCTGTGGAAGTCCAAGGAAAGAATCAACAGATTACCTAGTAAAATATGCACTAAGAACCTTAGAGGATAAAGGTTTTAAAACTGCTTTTACAAGTGTAAGAGGTAAGGGAATAGCTCCATGCTACCACTGTGATTATTGTATTGAACACAAGAGATGTGTTAATGAGGATGATATGTATCCTGTATATGATCTTCTTAAAGAGGCAGATGGAATTATCATTGGATCTCCTATGCATAATGGAGGAATCAGTGCCCAGACCAAATGTATCATGGACAGAACCAGAGCTTTAGAGGCAATAGATTATGATATACTAAGAGGTAAAATTGGTATGAGCATAACCGTAGGTGGTGACCGTGTTGGTGGTCAGGAACTTGCAATTCAAGAGATAAATACCTACTATATACTCCATGGAATCATTCCAGTAAGTGGTGGTCCATTCGGCTCCAATTTAGGTCCATGTTTCTGGTCCAAAGATAGTCTCGAAGAGGTCAAAAAGGACAAATATGGATTTGAGGCATTAAATAGAACTTTAAATCAATTTATAAAATTTGTAGATAAGTATATACAATAATTAAAAAAAGAACATTCCACTATTTATAAAAGTTCATTTTTTCATTAAAAAATTGTATTTCATTTAATTAAAATCTAAAATTTAAATAAAAAAAGTACAAAATCAATAAAAATTATAAAATTTATGAAAATATTTAAATATGTATAGATATTTATAGATATTTATGGTGTAAATTTATGGCGGATTCTAAGTTAGCTAGAGGTAGTTTTTTTATATTAATTGGTAATGTAATATTTCGTATAGGAGGATACCTCTATCGTTTTTTAATGGCTACACTATTAGGACCTGCAATGTATGGTATTTTAGGTTTAACACTTCCATTTCAAGGAATATTTCAGATACTTGCTGCAGGAGGTCTTCCACCTGCAATTGCCAAATATGTTGCAGAATATAATGCCACAGACCAAAAGAATCTTGCAAGACAGACCATTTTAACATCACTAAAGATAATGATTATTTTAGGACTGGTTATGGGATTTCTGATGATATTTCTAATAGCACCATGGCTTGCAAACGATATTTTCCATAACCCTAATGCATTATTACCTTTAGAAGCTGTTGGTTTAATCACTCCTTTTAGTGTAATTGTTGGAGCATTTAGAGGCGCATTCCAAGCTGTATATAAAATGGAATACATCGTTGCAACAAGGGCTGTAGAACAAATATTCATGATTTTATGTGCAACAGCTTTTGTACTCATTGGACTTCAAGCATTTGGTGCAGTTTTAGGTTCCGTAGTGGGATTCTTTGCGAGTTCAATATCCGGAGTATATATCTATAAAAAATATATGGGAGAATATATACAGAAAACAGAGGATCCGAACTGGGTATTTACTAAAAAAGATGAGCTTAAACTTGCAAAACAGTTAGTTCTATTTTCAATTCCTGTAACCATTACTGCAATAGCTGAAATGGTTATATTCAGTATATCCACATTGATTATGGGTGTTTTCTTATCTGATTCATTAATCGGTTATTATACTGCAGCAGATCCGATTGCAAGATTGCCTTTAATCGTATCCACCTCAATTGCAACTACAATACTACCTGCAGCATCTGCAGCATATAGTACTAAAAACAAGAAACAGTTAGATAATTATGTATTCAAATCATATGAATACTCCTTGCTTCTAACAGCTCCATTGTGTATATTTACAGCAATATTTTCAAAATCCATTATGAGAATTGTGTACTTTACAAATCCCGCATACACCTCAGGGGCACTGGCTTTATCCATACTTGTACTTGGTATGACCTTCTATTCCATATATGCAGTTTCAAACAGTATAATTCAGGGAATAGGATATCCAAGAGTCTCAATGTATATTCTATTATGTGGATCTGGATTAAATGCACTATTAAATTGGTTTTTAATACAGGAATATGGTATAGCTGGAGGTGCATTAGCTACAACTCTTGCAACATTTATATTAATGATTCCAACAGTTTATATAACATTTAGAGTCACAAAAGCTAAGATTCAACATGGAAAAATAATGAAGGTAATATTCGCATCTTTAATCATGGGATTAGCAATTTTATTTATTCCAAACAATCCATATGGTTTAGTACTTGGAATAGTTGTAAGTCCTATAGTCTATATACTAGCTTTAGTAATTCTTAAAATATTTGAAACAGACGATATTGAACAAATGAAAAATCTAGAAAACAAGTTTGGTCCCCTTAAAGGACTGTATATGAAAATCGTTAGATTTATTGAAAAGAATGGAATAAGCAAGAACTAATTTTTAACAGATAGAGATTATTAATCTTTATTAAAACTTTTTTTAAATCTTTAAATTAATCAAAACCTATTTTTAAATGAAAGATGATTGTATTAAAACGTGAAAATAATAATTGCATACCAGTAAAATATACTTTTTAAATGAAATATGTTTAAAACCAATATAAAACTATTTTTGTAAAAGCTTAATATTTTAACTGACTTTAAGTAAAGTTTTTTTAAAAATTATTCAAACTATAATTAATTCCAATAAAAAAAATACTTTTAAAGTTTAGAAATCAGCATATTATTTTAAGATTTTAAAATTGCCTAGAAATGAATAAAACCATTATAAATTAAAAAAAATTCCCATTAAAAATATCATATTAAGACAATATTATTAATAAAATCTTATCCCATGATTATAAAATAAAAATATTTTAATTAGAAAAAATATAAATAGATATAGTATTTTTTAGGGTAGGTAATTTTTATGACAGAAGTAACAGCCGGAGTAGAATATAAGATAAACTTAGACGGTAAAACATTTTTACTAGATGAAAAGAAATTTAATCTTTTAAAAAATATTAATACCACTAATTCCATCACAAGAGCTGCAAAGCTTACAGATGTATCTTACAGAACCGCATTAAATTATATTGATAAGATTGAAAAAGGTTTAGACATAGCAATTGTAAGCACTAATAAAGGTGGAAAAGGTGGTGGAGGTAGTACTACCTTAACCGATGAAGGTAAAATGATTCTAAAAGAATGTAAAAAAATCAATGCCATTATGGAACTTCATCGTGATGTAAATGAAATCGAGGCTACTGTTCTTGAAATAGATGAACCTAAAGGTGTAATGAAAATACAAATGAGAAACACTGAGTTAACCATACCTTTACATGAGGAATATAAAGTAGGAGATAAAATTCTTGCTTTAATCAGTTATGACAATATTTTTATTATGTTAGAACCTCAAGAATCTAGTATTCGTAATGTTTTAAAAGGTAAAATCATTGAAATGAAATTGGAAAATGAGATGATTAGACTTAAAGTAGATGTAGATGGAATTGAAATCTGTGCAGATATTACAGTTTCCGCATCTAATGATTTGAAACTAACCATTGGAAAAGAAGTCTATATTGGATTTAAAGCTGTTTCTATTGCAACTTTAAAATTATAATAAATATGAGGTGTTCCATATTATATATATAACAGTAGATGAAAATCGATGCAACGGATGTGGAAACTGCCAAGAAGTTTGTCCAAAAGGTAGGAAAATTTGGAAAATAGATAAGATTGCGCATGCATCAAACTTACAATATTGTCATGTTTGTATGTTATGTGAAATGAAATGCCGCAGAGATGCTATTAGAGTTCATAGATCCTGGTTAAATGAATAAATTATCAAGGATTATTTTATTTTAATAAAAGTTAAAGTGATGTTAATGGAGAGAAAAGCTAAAATTTCAAGAAAAACATCTGAGACAGATATTACACTTGAAATAAATATTGATGGAGAAGGTAACTATAATATTGATACAGGAATCCACTTCTTAAATCACATGTTAGAATCATTTTCACGTCATAGTTTTATTGATTTGAATATTAAAGCTAAAGGGGATATTGAGGTAGATGATCATCACACTGTAGAAGATGTTGGGATTGTATTAGGTGAGGCTTTTCTAGAGGCTATAGGTGATAAAAAAGGTATTAAAAGAATGTCTGATGGAATAGTACCTATGGATGATTCAATAGCTCTAGTTGCAATTGACATTAGTGGACGTAGTTATTGTAATTTAGATGTTCAATTTAAGAATGATAAAATAGGGGATATCACAAGCGACAATATCATACATTTCTTTGAATCATTTGCAAACTCAGCTAAATTAAACTTCTATGGAAAGGCTAAAGGTTCAAATGATCATCATAAAGCTGAAGCTCTCTTTAAAGCATTTGCAAAAACCCTTAAAGAAGCATCAAAAATAGAACACGATAAAATTCCAAGTACAAAAGGAGTTTTATAATCCCTTTTCTTTTTTTATTTTTATACTCTTATAACTTATTTTTAATTTTGACTTTTTTTATAAACTATTTTTTAATAGAATTTTCTTATTTAACATAAACTTGATATCCAATAAAAAAAAACTGTAAGGATAAGTAAATCTAGAAATCTAATTTTAATAAATATTTAATAAAAACTAATAAAAACAGCTAATAAAATAATAATAACTAAAAAACTTAAAAACCAATATCATATGTAACAAACAATAAAAACTAATAAAATAAAAAAAACTAAATAAAAAAATCTAATCTTAATAAATATTTAATAAAACTAATGGAAATAGCTAACAAAATAAAATAATGGCTAAAAGCTAATAAAATAGGAAAAACTAGAAAGTATAGACTAAGTAAATAAATTAAACGATTTTAAAAAAGTGGAATCTAATAGAAAGATAATAATAAGTAGTGAAATACTACTTATTTAATCTATTAGATTTATTCTGGTTTTGAAATTAAGTTAACTTTTTTACCTGTGGAACCGTCACTCATGTGTGGGGTTCTTAATACAGTATCATTTGCTTTTTCAATTTCTCTTGCTTCAGTAGCTAATTGAGCAGCAGCAGAAGCCATTTCGTGTGCAGCAGCTACTACAGGTAAGAATTCTTCATAGTTTTTCATCATGAAACAACCTTTCATATCAAGATCTGCTACTTTGGCACACATTTCATATGCAGCATATGCTTTTGCTTTTGCATATGGACTAGTAAATCCAGCTGCATCTACAGCTTTTTGAGCATTAATAACAAGTTTTGGTAATTCAATTTCTTCTCCAGCATCAGCTTGTGCGATTACTCCGTCGATAGTGTTTTGGATTAATCTGTAAGCACCAGTACATGCTAATACTTTAATAAGGTCAGAGTTGAAGACAGACATTTCAGTAGGGTCTAACCATTCTCTTCTTGCACCAATCATT
>JBJEIL010000012.1:0-3700 GCA_051876995.1 Methanobrevibacter sp.
CTTAATACGTTTAAACTGTTTGTCTAATGTTTTAAGGCATCTGAATGAATCCTCGTCCCGTATACCGGAGTGGTGTGCAATCTCGTCATATCCGAGATATGTTGCATAGATTGTATCTAGCTTGCCATTCATCATGTCCCATATGATGGTGTAGGTATTGACCTCCCTTAGGAATACATTGGTTCCTGCACGTGTTAGATTGTAAATAAACCCTCTTCTGATACGTGGTCTTATGTTTTTTATGGAGTGTTTAATCTGTGAGTATGCCTCTAGGACTATCTCATTTAAAAAGAGCACACATATACGTGCGAAACTGTTGGGGTTTTCAAATACTGAAAACCATGCGCTATTAAACATCTTCTGTATATTCAATGCCTTGGATAATGTGAATATCACGTTGTCGGTGTCACCTGAGAATAGATTGCAGCGGCTTCCCCCATCCTCTGTAAGAAGTCCGTCACCGTTTGAAATCCTCTCTTCCATTAAGCTTGTATTGTTGAAGCTTCCACAGCTCATGATTCTATTGTCATTGTCCTTTTCAACCCAGCGGTATGCAACAATGTCTCTATTGTTTCCATGTAGTATTCCTGCCTGGCTTGCACCGGTTTGGCTTGATAGATCCGTTTCCCATCTTTTGACCTTATGGCTTCCCTTATCTAGCCATCCCTTAAGTGTCGGCATATAACCCTTGTCAATGGCTTCCATTAATATGTCATATGCAAGCCCGTCGATTTCAAGAATGATAAGTCCGCTGTACTGCTTTAATGGTTCTTTTCTTCTGCTGTTTAATGCATCCCTTGTAATGCCCCTATAGTATGAACTGTTGTCGTCGATGGTAACGATACCTGATAAAATTGTGTTTATGGCTGCCATGAGAAACGGTACCAGAAACAATGCTGGTCCATTTATCTCAAAGCCTTTTATGAAGAATGCTAGAATATAGAAGAATAGTGCATTAAAGATAAGTGATGCGGCTCCAAAGGTGTATACAAAAAATGGCATAAACACCCGTGTTAGAATAGGCCAGAGTAGTGCATTTACAATACCTACTAAGGTCACGACGATTATTGCCATTTCAATGCTGTTTACATACAGTCCCAAATTGAAAGGGGCGACAATCAAAAAACCAATTATATTGCCTATCCATATTACAATTGTTCTTACTGCAAAATCTTTATATGAGAACTTCTCAATATTCGGTTCATAATCCTCAGGCATTCTGGCAAGTGTTCTTCTAATGGTTTCAGAATCATACTTATCTTTCTTGCTCATATTCTCACCAAATACTGTTATATTCTTTTATATTTCTATTGAAAAGTTTAGATAATATTTTCATATTTAGAGGTTTCTAAATTCAATTTTTTCTATTTATGAAGTATATGTAATTGTAATTGAATTGTTTTTTAAGGCTTTTCTGATTAAATCTTTATACTATAAAATATTTATAATGAAAATTTATATTATGATTTCTTTTTTGTGAACATTTTTATAATTTTGGATATTGTTTTGGTCTATTTAAAAACTGGAAATCATAATGCTTATTTTCTGAGGCAATTTTGGTCTTTTTTAAAATGGGATTATGATGTTATTTCCTTAATTTAATCACTGATTCTATCTCTCTTTCTTGTTGTCCTTTGATTTGCCATTATCCTCAAATGGATTTAGATTGTTTGCTATCTGTGAGATTTTATCCTCAATAAAATCTGCAATGTCATCTGGATTTAGGAATCTGTCAACATCATCCCTTGTGGGGAAACGTTTCTTGTGGTTAGTATGTTTTATGTAGATTGGTTTTTTATGGTTTTTGTTTTCTTTATCCTCAACCTCAGGACTTTTTAATTTGAATATGGTGATTTCCGGAGCACAATTTATTCTAAGCCAGAAGACATTGGTACCCAATCCTTTGCTTGTGTATTGTATCATGTCCCCAACTTTATATTCCCCAACGGGATATTTCTGGGAACCCTCTCCCCTAAGTATTGTGGTATTGAGGCCAGGTATAATAAACTGTCCCCCATGGGAATGTCCTGATATCTGAAGCGCGAATCTGCCTGTAAGTGATGTGATGTCTGCAAAGTCCGGTTCATGAGCCAACATAATGGCAGGACCATCCTCAGGCAGTTCCTCCATGACCTTATCCAGATCTTCTTTGTTGAGCATAGTGCTGTCCACACCGGCAATGTTAAGTTTTGCAGTTCTGTTGTTCCTTCTTCTTTCGATTGTATAGACGTCGTTACTTATGTCAATGATGCCTGCATTCTTCAATATCTCTCTGATTCTATCTGGATCCGTCCAGTGGTCATGGTTTCCAAGTACTGCAAGGGACACATCCTTTGCCTTAAGCATTGAAAGGCATCTTTCCAAGTCATCTGCAACATCATCTAGGATATAGGATACATAGTCTCCTGTAAGCGCTATCATGTTTGCCTTCTGTTTGTTCACTATCTCGATTACACCTTCAAGATATTCCGCAGTTAGCCATTGGCCAAGATGTAGGTCGGATAGATTTACGATCTTGTAGTTATGAAACATCGGATCCAGGTCTTTAATCTCAACATTGACCTCAACAATATCATATACACTTTCATCAAATTCCATCGGCACAATCTTCTCACGTGTTACGGTCATAGCTTTTTGAATCATTTGTCTTGCAGCTAGTGCAGTTGGTTTATCTTCTGACATTTAATTAACCTTTTTCTGTGTTTAAAATCAGCTAAAAATCATTTTGGCTTTAAAGTTTATAATTAAATTATTAAAACCTGTTTCCATTCCTTTTATATTTTAATAATTTAATTAATTAAGTATTGTTTTTTAATTTATTTAAGAATTTTTTTTAAAGATTTAAAGTTCATTTTCCAACGGTTTTTTAAGAAGTCTAAATTAGGGTAGATTAACTATACTGGTATGTATATTGTAACATTAAGATTTCATATATTCGGATCATTAATTGTTTTTGATTAGATTACCCTCAATAATCTTAAAAACATTTTAAAAATGGCTTTAATTCCTCTTTGAGATTATTTAAATTTGAAGCTTATTCTGATTTTAAAAAATGGATATGTTTTTCCCATGTTCCTTGACTTGAAAATCGATTCTATGATTTACAAAAATCTCCTTAATATGATATATAATAATATTTATAAATCTAGAAAAATAAATATAGAAAAATAGATTTAATTTTAGATTAAACATTATTTTTTTAAAAAAACTATTTATTGTTATTTGGCTTAAAAACTATCTTTTTGTTTTAAGCGGATTATTTATTTATTATTTTAGTGATATTATGTTACAAATTGCGGTAACAGGAAAACCAAATGTAGGAAAATCATCATTCTTTAATTCAGCTACAGCCTCAAAGGTTGAAATGGCAAATTATCCATTTACAACTATTGATGCAAACATAGCTATCGGACATGTAATCTCTAAATGTCCTTGTAAAGAGCTTGGTGTAACATGTAACCCTAGAAATTCAGATTGTAAAGACGGTAAGAGAATCATACCAGTTGAACTTATTGATGTTGCAGGTTTAGTGCCTGGAGCACATGAGGGTAAGGGATTGGGAAATAAATTTTTAGATGACCTAATGCAGGCAAAGGTCCTAATCCATGTGATTGACGCCTCAGGTTCAACCGATGCAGAGGGAAATCCGGTTGAGGCAGGTTCACACGATCCATTGGATGACTTGGACTTTATGGAAACC
>JBJEIL010000013.1:0-17226 GCA_051876995.1 Methanobrevibacter sp.
TTTTTATAAAAATGAATTTAGATTTAATATTATTTAGATTATATTAAACATAAATTAATTTTGTATAATTTTAGTTTATATTAATATTTTTGATATTGAATCGTGAATGTCTTATTTTTTTTAAAATAGGATGTTATTAAAAACTGGAGGTGAAAATATAAGAATAAGGAGAAGTTTATTAATCATTATAATATTCTTTGTAAGTATTGGCGCCATATCTGCTAGTGATAATATAAGTGATTTAAACGAATCAGGGTTTTTAACAGACTCCCAAACAGGTGAATTAAATTCAAATTCATATGACAATCAGAGTTTAAATACAAATAATCCAAAAACATATCAAGATTTACAAGATATTATTGATGCTAATACAAATGGTACAATTGATATTAATGATGATTATAAATTTGATTCAACTATTGATTCTAAAAATGGAATAAAAATTACCAAAAATCTAACTATTAATGGTAACAATCATATTATTGATGGAGATGGCAAATCTTTTATCTTCAATATTACAAATGCAGAAGTTACAATTAATAATTTAACTTTAATGAATGGTAATTCATCAGGAATTGGAGGATCTAATATTGGTGGGGCTATACATTCTACTGGAGATAAATTAGTTGTATCTAATTGTATTTTTTTAAATGATACTTCAAAAATGTATGGCGGAGCCATATATTCAAGATCTGCATTAATTGTTATTAATAATTCAAATTTTAATGAGAATAAAATAGAGAAAAACAATTTTGTTCATAGAGGTGCTGTAATATATTCTCTAAATGATGTTAAAGTATATAATTCTAATTTCACCTATAATGATTTAAATGATTATAGTCCTAATGGTGAAGGTGGAGCAATATTCAGTCAAAAAAATGTAGAGTTATATAAAAGCAATTTCATTTCTAATATTGCAGGTTATTACACAGTATATGGAAAACAAGTTAATGCTACCAAATGTCTTTTTAATAATAATATTAATAAATATGGTTCAGGAGCACTTGTAGGACAAAATGTAAGTGTAGATGACTGTGATTTTATTAGTAATATAGCTGGACAGGATGGTGCATCTATACGTGGATCATATGTTTCTGTAAACAATTCCAGATTTATTAACAATACTGGAAATGCCACTACAAATTATTTAGGTTCCGGAATCTTTTCAACTAATGAATTAAATGTTTCTAATTCTTATTTTGAAAATAATGTTGCCGGTTATCGTGGTGGTGCAATATTGGTAAATGGTATTGGAAATATTAATAATTGTACTTTTGTTAATAACACTGCTCATAAAAGTGGTGGTGCAATTAGTGGAAGTGTAATAAATGTAAATAACAGTAACTTTATTGGAAACGGTGCATATAAGTATGGTGGTGCAATATTTGCCACAAACGCTACTGTAATCAATTCTAATTTTACTGATAATTATGGGGAAAATGATACCTCAATAGTTACAATAACAAATAATACAATTAAAAATTCCAAAATAGATGGAAATGTATTAAATCTTAACTTGACTGAAGTAACTTTTGCTAATTATTCTGATTTGATTAAATTTAGTAACGGTTATTATGGGTATTGTATTGAACCTGCATCTTTTACAGGAGGTAGTGGTTTTGCTATAGATGATTTAAGTCATCTTACAAATTCATTAACTGGAGAAGATGTTTCAGAATATCTTAAAATATTCGTTTGGTATTATTACAATAATGAAAATGCCACCCCTTCCTTAAATGGTTATATTCCTCAGCAATATCTTTATATATTCACCACTACTAATTACACAATCTATGCAGAATATTACCCTCCAATTAAGAAAGTGATTGATTTATATGATAGTGGATTTAGAGTACCAAGTAAAAATGCAGTTAAGCAATTAGATAATGGTTCTTATATGGTGTTTAACTTTAAAACATTTTTAACTCCCGCTAGTTATCAAAACGACATTATGTTTAAAGTTGATTATTTAGATGATATCGATACTCATATGAAGGTTGAGAAGGTTACTGTTACTCCTGTTGTTGGTCTGGGTAATAGGACTTCTTTTATTATCCGCGTTACTAATGATTGTAATTATACTTTGCATGATGTTTTTGTTGTTGAGGATAGGTGGGATGATGGTTTGGTTTATGATTCCTGGAGTGCTGATGATGATTGGACTTATTCTGGCAGTTATAGATGGTCTTATAATCATGGTTTAGCACCAGATGAGTCTGTTGAATTTACCGTTTACTTCAACACCACAAAGCCTGGTAACTTTTCAAACTATGTAATTGCAGGATCAAACGAAACTGAAAATATAACCACTAATAATTCTACTGAAGTTAAAAATATTACGTATAATATGAAGGTTGAGAAGGTTACTGTTACTCCTGTTGTTGGTCTGGGTAATAGGACTTCTTTTATTATCCGCGTTACTAATGATTGTAATTATACTTTGCATGATGTTTTTGTTGTTGAGGATAGGTGGGATGATGGTTTGGTTTATGATTCCTGGAGTGCTGATGATGATTGGACTTATTCTGGCAGTTATAGATGGTCTTATAATCATGGTTTAGCACCAGATGAGTCTGTTGAATTTACCGTTTACTTCAACACCACAAAGCCTGGTAACTTTTCAAACTATGTAATTGCAGGATCAAACGAAACTGAAAATATAACCACTAATAATTCTACTGAAGTTAAAAATAGCACTATGCCTAGAAATAATACAAATAAAACAGATAATAAAACTAACAATACACCTGCAAAACCAGTAAATAATGAAAATCATAATAAAACTAATATTGTAAATATTGAAACTATTCCTAAAACAGGTAATCCATTATTAACTTTATTACTAAGCATTTTATGTCTTGGAATTATTCCATTTAAGAAACATTAAATTTTTATAAAGAAATTATGTTTTAATACATAATTTTACTTTTTTTTTAAAAGAACTTATTTTAATTTATATTTAAAAGTTATATTTTAAAAAAACTATTTACATATTTAAACTAATTTATAAACTGATTTTAAATTTTGCATAATCTATTACTTTGAAAGTAATTATTTAATATAAGAAGATTGATTTAAAATATAATTTATAATGATAAATAATAACAAATTATATAAGTTTTATAATTAGATATATTATTATGATACCTAAAAATCATCCGAGATATGAATCATTATTATTAAGAGATAAAGTGAAAAATGCATTTTTGGATGGATATTTAGCTGATTCTGGAATGATTGCACATGGTAGAGGCGAAACCTTTGATTATTTATTGGGTGAAAAAACTGTACCTGCTGCGGAGGAATCTATGAAAGCTGCAGTTGCATCATTATTACTTGCTGAACATCCTGTTTTATCTGTTAATGGTAATACTACTGCTTTGGTTATTGATGAAGTAATAGAACTTGCTAAAGCAACAGATAGTAAAATTGAAATCAATCTATTTTATAGAACTGAAGAGCGTGTGGACAAGATTACAAAACTATTTAAAGAGCATGGATATGAGGATATTTTAGGTACAAATTATGATGATTTATATTATTTTGATAAAATAACCAACCCAAGGGCAACTGCAAGTCGTCAAGGAATATATATTGCAGATGTTATTTTAGTTCCACTTGAAGATGGTGATAGAGCAGAATTGTTAAAAGAGGCTGGAAAGAAAATAATTTGTATTGATTTAAATCCTTTATCAAGAACTTCTAAAATGTCTGATATTTCAATTGTAGATAATGTAGTCCGTGCAATACCTGAAATGACACGTCTTGCTAATGAATATAAAAACAAAGATGAAGACTTTCTATTAAAAATAGTAAATGATTTCAATAATGAGGAGAATCTTAAGGATTCTTTGGATTCATTTAAGATTAAGGAATAAAAACTTTTTTTTAATAAATTTTTATAATTTTTTAGAGGAATTTTTTTATAAAATAAATTAAAATATAAGTGTTATTATGAATGTTATTGGAATTTCAGGACTTCCTGGGTCTGGAAAAAGTTATATCTCAAAATTTGCAATAGACAAAGGTGCTATTGTAGTTAATATGGGAGATTGTGTAAGGGAAGAGGCTAAAAAAAGGAATGAGGATTCAAGGGTTACAGCTATTAAATTGAGAGAGGAATTTGGCAAATATGTTGTAGCCAACTTAACAATTAATAAGATTAAAGGATTATTAAATGAGAACGTTAATTCAAATCTTATAGTTGTTGAGGGTATTAGAAGTCCTTATGAAGTGGAGTTATTTAAAAATAACTTTGAAGATTTTAAGATATTGTCTGTCTTTTCTTCACCTAAAACTAGGTTTAATAGATTAAAACTTAGAAATCGTGCAGATGACTCTCAAAACTTTGAAGATTTTAAAAAAAGAGACTTGGATGAGTTAAGTTTTGGCATAGGTGATGTGATATCCACATCAGATTATTTAATTATTAATGAGGATGATCTAGACTCCTACAAAAAAGAGGTAAATAGATATCTAAACCTATTTTTATCTTAATCTTTTTAATTTTATTTTTTTTGGATATTTTTATAATTTGAATAATTATTCGGCTAGTTTTCTATAAATTTTTTAAACTTTTTTTAAATCATTATATGATTTTTAATCCTTGATAATTTATTTTTTATACAAAATTATTATATTCTTTTAAAAACCATAATTATATTTATTTTATTAAACAATTATTAACATTTATTCATATTTTAAACTTGATAGTTTGTATATATACTAATAATATCAAAAGATTTAAATAATGTGTTTTTAAGATAAATATTAGTCTAATGCTAAAATGTAAATAATTAGTTTAACCACCCAACCACCACTAAACTCATTATTCGTTTAGTATTAGACAATACTTTATTAAAGTTAATAAATTGACACTTTTTCTCATTTTAGATTTAATAAACGATTTTTATAAATAAACTTTAAATTAAAAAACTAGGTTATAAGTTTTTTAATTTTTAAAGTCATATAATATATTAAAAGCTATAATAAATATTTTTAATTCTAATTCTAAATTTAAGTTAAAAATTGGATTTTTTTAAACATACCTATACCTATTTTATTATTTTCTAAAAACAGTCAATTTATTTATAAAAAACATATCTGATCTGAAATTTTTATATATAAATCAAGTAGATAAAATATCTTTAAAATCTTATTCATTTACAAGGAAAATTGATATTTTTATAAAATAATTTTATAAAACTATCAATATTAAATTTAAAAATGGTAATGATAAAAAAATGAGATTACAATTTAAAAAATAATGTTTATTAAATTATACTAAATTAAAAAAATAATAATAAAATTTCATTAAATAGATTAAAGACATGTTTAAATAAATTAATTATATCCTTAAACTATCAATATAATTAATCTTTGTCTTCAAGTATTGCATCTTTAATAATATAAGTTCCATTATCAACATGCCAATCTACATCAGCATCTAAAATTTTAATTCTTTTTTTAAATATAGGCCCATCAAGTACAAATGTCTCAGCCTCCCCACCTTCAAATGCAAGATTAATCGGAACTCTATCATTGACCTTTTTTAAATCTTCAATACATTGGTTATCAATATGTCTTCCCAAATATTCCTTACCTAATCCATAAGCAAATACACCACAGATTATAACATCAAAACCTGCATCTACAACCTCATGCATATACTCTTCCTGATTTACATGCCAGTAAGGGGATATTATCTTAAGACCTACCTCCTCACCTAATTTTTCAATACGTGATTTTTGATAAGTTGAATATAATGCACCTGTATATATGGCTTCAACACCTTGATCTTTTAATATTTCAAATTGAACCTTAAGATCTTTAAGTTCATCTTCTTTAACACCGTCTGTTTCTGCTTTTATTAAAGGTATATTAACGGCTTTTGAGATTAAATCAGTTAAATTAATGTTGGGTACATGGAACATATAAGAGGATGAATTCTTACTTACCATAGAAAGTAAATATTTAACATCATCACCATTATTTATTGAATTGTATAATGCCATTGTACTATCTTTACCACCTGAAAAAAGTACTGCTGATTTCATATTATCACATTTAATTTAAAAAAAAGTTTAAAAATAAATAGAAAATTTCTATTTATTTTATTTATTCCTCCTTAAAGTCATCTAATGTTCTTTCTTCACTTTCCTTCTTTTTAGATTTTTTATTTAATTCATCAAAATCTTTGTCTTTATTTTTAAAGATTAATGATTTTTTTTCTTTTTTATCTATTACTATATCCTTTTGAGGGTTTGGTTCTACACTGTGTGTACCTTCCTCAAATACAGTTTCCTTCTCTTCTTCTTTTTTGGTTTTAGTTTTATTTGTCTTTGAGAAGTTTCTGTTAATTCTTCTTTTATTTCTTTTAGTTCCCATTCTTTTCCAGTTATTGTAGATGGTATCTGCAAATATACCTAGTAAAGCAGTAGCAATACCTATTAAACCACATATTACGCTTACCATCCAAATCGGTAATTGTTGGCTTTCGGCTTTCTTAGTGTTGTTTGTAATAGAACCTTCAACAGTACTTACAGGAACACTTTGGTTTCTTAAATCCTCAGTTACAGTATCAATATCAAGAGGACTTACACCAGCTTGAAGTCTTATAACACTGGAACTTGGAGTTATATCATATGATTCAATTAAAAGCTCTCTAATATCATCAACAACTAATTGGGGATCTGATGTATTTTTAACGGTAGCATTAATAATACCATTCTCACTGTCAATAGTCACATTCTCAATGTTTGATGATTGATTTATATTGTCTTCAATACTGGTTTTCATGTATTGAACATAGCTCGAAGAGAAATTTCCTGTAACCAAACTTATTTTAGTTGGAACAACCTTATCCACCCCTTGAGTAGACCTGGTTTTATTAATAACTTCACTAGTATTTAATCCATACTGAGAGCTAATATCAATATTAATGTATTGGTCCTGACCAGTAACGATAGCATCTACTTCACTAATAAACTCTGGAAAATCTTCATATATAGGACTTATAAAGAATAAACCACCAACAGCTCCAATTATAAATGCAATTAATAAGATTCCACCAATATCTTTCTTTTCAAGATATGGACTTAAGATTGCCATTGAAAATATGAATACTAATAAAAATATAAATAATATAACATATATTGAAGTTGAAATTAATTCCATATAATTCACGCTCAAAATTAATATAATTATAGATTTAATTTTAATAATCTATATACTTTTATGTGAATTAGAAGATTTAATTATATGGCTTTTAGGATTATAGTAAATTTTATTATATTTTATCTATTTCTATTTGTGAATTATTTTCTTTCCATTCTATAATTACCCTATTAAGTCCCTTATTTAGGATAATCTTATTATTTAAACTTAAATCATTAGATTCTACTTCAACTTTTTTATAGCTGTTATCAGATAGTAAAACATCGCTAGTCAATATGCCATTGTTAATATCAATTTGCGAATCCTTTTTCATGTTGAGGTATACGGTACGTTTTGAATCTGAACCTGATGCATAAACCTGATTAATACCTGTTACCAATTCTTCCATCTGTGATTTTGTATTATATGCCGTATTTAAATCATCGATATTATCTATTGATGTTGATATCATCGGTAGGATGAAAACGTTAATCAAAATTAAGGATACTATAAAAAGCAATAAATATTCAAAGGATATCTGGCCATTATTTTCCTTTAAAATACCCATTTAATCACCTGTTAATATTTAAATAAAAATTAATATTATATTACCATAAAATAAACCTAAAACATATCCGATACATATAAAAGGTCCAAATATAATTGAGATTTTAATGAAAACTCTTTTATCTATTATTTTTTTATTATATAATTCTCTAAGACTTTGAATATCATTATTTGTTATGCCCGCAGAACTTTTGCATCTTATATAAAGTTTATCCTCCTTTATTTTACATGATAAGTTACTGTCCTTCTTGTTTTCAATAATGTTTTTAATTTCAATAAATTGATCCTTGTTGGTAAATATTATTCTATCAAGTATCATACCTTCCTTTAACTGGTTAATCTCCTTTATATAAGTAGAAAAACTGTTAGTTGATCTTATAAGGTTAAAAAATAGAATCTCATATTTAATCTTATTTTTAAGATTTGCTTTTTTAATGTTTCTAAACTTTATAAACAATATATAGAAAATTATTGGTAAAAAAGAGATTAAAATACTGTTTATTATCACATCAAAAGTAAATGGAATGAAAAAATAGTTTTGAGAAAATACTGGACTTTTCAAATAATTTATAGGTATTGCAGAACTGATTCCACATAAAAGCTTAACATCACCACCTGCCCATAAACCTATTATCCATAGAAGATAGCTTACAGAAAATATTACAATTAGGGAGACAACTGATGTGTAGATAAAGAATATGGATTTGAAATATAAGGTATAGATAAGGCTAATTAAAAGGCCAAAGCAGGTTAAGGATAAACTTATCTTATTGCTGATTTGACCATACTTTAAATCAGAAATAGCCGAAATTATGGTATAAACTAAAGTAATAATTATTGGTATTATAAAGATATTCATATTCAAATCTTATTTATTTAATGAATATGAAAATTTTTTAATTTAACTTAAAAAAATGACTGGAATCTAAACTTTATTTTAATTTTTAAAAACCTGTATTTAAATAAAAAAATTAGTTATATTTAATCAGACATTGATTGAAAGAAGTGTCTATTTACAATGTTTTACTATATTTAAATTATTTTTCATGATTTAATAAAAAAAGAGGTATTTAAAATATTTACATAATTATGTAAATATTAAAAATTATTTTTTAGAATAGTTATAAGCTGCATCTACAAATGATGTAAATAGTGGATGTGGCCTATTTGGTCTTGATTTAAATTCAGGATGGAATTGGCAACCTATAAACCAAGGATGATCAGGAAGTTCAACAATTTCAACTAAGAAATCATCAGGAGATACTCCGGATAATACAAGACCTTTTTCCTGTAAAATCTCACGATAATCATTGTTAAACTCATATCTGTGTCTATGACGTTCTTCAATTAGATTAGTGTCCTTAAATATTCCACCTAATTCTTTATATGCATCATATGTTTTGGTTCCAGGAACTAATTTACAATCATATGATCCTAAACGCATAGTTCCCCCCATGTTCTTGATTTTCTTTTGCTCTTCCATTAAGTCAATGACCGGATGCTTGAAGTCATTACCAAATTCTGTACTGTTAGCATCTTCAAGTCCATTACGTCTTGCAAATTGGGTAACCATAGATTGCATACCTAAACAAATACCAAAAATAGGCACATCATTTTCTATCGCATATTCAACTGCCTCAAGCTTTCCCTCGAATCCACGTTCACCAAAACCACCAGGTATTAAAATACCATCAAGTTCATCTAAAACTTTAGTATCTAGATGTTCTACATCGGCACTAATATAGGTAATATTCATTTTTACTCCAACTTTAGCGGCACCATGTTGTAATGATTCTCTGATACTGATATATGCATCTTCAAGTTCAACATATTTACCTACAATACCAATGTTTACAACAGGTTCCTGTATTTCAAGGGATTTTACAACACCTCTCCATTCATCAAGTTTTGCACTATCCGGTTTTACATCTAAGTGGATTCTATTTACAATAAATTCTCCAACATTATTTTTATCCAATACGAGAGGAACTTCATATATTGATTTGGCATCAGGTGTATTTACCACGGCATTTTCATCTACATCACAGAAATTAGCTATTTTAGCTTGTAGGCCTTCATCAATTGGTGAAGGGGATCTACATACAATCATATCTGGTGTAATTCCTGTACTCCTAAGTTCTTTAGTAGAGTGTTGTGTAGGTTTTGTTTTAAATTCTTTAGCAGCTTCAAGATAAGGCACATATGTTACATGTACAAACATTACATTTTGGCTGCCCTCTTCATTTCTAAGTTGTCTTAAAGCTTCTAAAAATGGCTGAGATTCAATATCTCCAACAGTACCACCAAGTTCCACAAGGACAACATCAAAATTTTTTAATGTGGCAGCATTTCTAATCATTCTTTTGATTTCATCTGTAATGTGAGGAATGATTTGTACACATGCTCCCAAATAATCCCCCCTTCTTTCCTTATTGATTACAGATCTATAAACCTTTCCTGTTGTAATGTTTGATATACCTGGAAGTTCCACATCTAAGAACCTTTCGTAATGTCCAAGATCCAAATCAGTTTCCATTCCGTCATAGGTCACAAATACTTCACCATGTTGATATGGGTTTAATGTACCTGAATCCCAATTGAGGTAGGGATCAATTTTAATAGCTGATACTCTAAGTCCATAAGATCTTAGTAATCGACCAATAGAAGCAGAAGTAATTCCTTTTCCAATAGAACTTACTACACCACCAGTAATTATAATATATTTTGTCAGAATAATCCTCTCCATATTTTAAAAATAATTGAAAATAAAAATTTATACATTATTATTTTAGTATTTGCTAATATATAAAAATTTATTAGTAGTTTTTTAAATTATTTTTTAGAATATTTTATATATTATTTAAACTTTTATCCCGGATATTAAAAATCATATATCTTTATAAAGATTAAACATAATATTTTTTAATCTTTTATAAAGATATACTTAAAAATTAAGGTATACCAGATTATTGAATTTACAAAAAATACTAATGATAAAATATTTGTTTTTAATTTAAATCTTTGGTGATAATTTAAAAGCATTTAAAAAATTATTTAATCTATAATAAACAATAATAAAATAGATTTTAAATCTTACTAGTAATAGAAAGGGAGATTATGGAAAGGGACATTACTAAAGTTTTAGAGGTTTTAACTAAGGATTCTAAATATCATCTGAACATAATTATTGAAGGTTTACTTATTGGTATTGTATCAGGTCTTATTGTTTCTTTTTACCGATTTTTGATTAATTCGGGAGAATCTATTGTTTTTAATGTAATTTCTATAGTTAAAACCAACGTTTTTTATGCTGTATTGTGGTTTGTGATTCTTATTTTAATGGGTCTTTTTATCTGTTATCTGATAAAATTTGAAGGGGATACTGCAGGTAGTGGTGTTCCTCAGGTAACCGGTGAAGTAAAAGGATATATTGATGCTAATTGGTTAAAATTACTCTTTACCAAAACCATTGGTGGATTTGTATCTTCTTTAGGTGGCCTGTCACTTGGAAGGGAAGGACCTTCAGTACAATTAGGTGCAATGGCTTCCAAAGGTTTGTCAAAAGTTTTAAAAGCACCAAACACAGATGAAACATTATTTATACTTGCAGGTTCTGGTGCAGGTTTGGCTGCGACTTTTAATGCTCCAATTGCAGGTTTACTTTTTACATTGGAAGAAATTGATCATACGTTTAATAAAAAAGTTGTCTTTGTCGGTTTAATTGCTGCAGTTACAGCTGATTTTATTGCAAAAATATTTTTCGGACAATCAACTGTTTTTAAAATAGCCTCTCCAAATATCCCCCTTGATTATTATTGGTTACTTATATTCCTAGGAATTTTATTAGGTTTTGCAGGTTACCTTTTTAATAGAGGTTTAATTGGTGCCAGTAATTTATGGGAGAAATATAATGTTCCAATAGAACTTAGGATAGTTCCAACTTTTATTATCTGTGGAATGTGTGGTTTTTTCATTCCTCAAATATTGGAAGGGGGATATTCAATGGTAAATTCACTTAATTATCTAATTCCAGGAATTACTATAATATTGCTATTATTAATCGGTAAATTTTTACTTACAATTTTATCCTCATCATCAGGTTCACCGGGGGGTATATTTTTCCCAATACTTGCTATCGGCGCATATGTTGGTGCATTATTCAGTGCTATATCTATCCCATTATTTGGACTTAACCCTACAATTGCATACAAATTTATTATAATTTCTATGGCAGGAATGTTTGCATCCACAATACGTTCACCAATTACGGGTATAATACTTGTTACAGAGATTACAGGTTCAGCTCATACATTAGTGGCATTAGCTATTGTAAGCATTATTGCTTATATGATACCTACAATATTAAACAATGATCCAATTTACACTTCCTTATTAAATAATATTCTTAAAAAACGTAATCAGCACAAATATGAGGATTCAACAAAGCCAATACTTGCAAATTATACTGTTCCATTAAGTAGTTCATGTGAAAATAGGAAATTAAATGATATTCCGCTTCCAGATACGATTCTTGTTATTTCAATTATAAGGGATGATAATTATATTATTCCTGATGAGGATACCGTTTTAAAATATGGTGATGAATTGTATATCCTAATGAAATCTGGAAGATTTTCTAAAGATAATAAGAAAATAGAAAAAATCATTTATGACGGTAAGGTTTAATGCGCTATTTTCTTGTTTGATTTTATCTTTTTGTTGGAAATTTTTCAATTTATCTTTTTTTATTTAATCAATTTTCTTTTATTTAATGTTTTTATAGTCATATACTCCCTTTTTATATTCTTTAAAAATAGTATTATACAAAGTATATATAAAATGTAAAAAATATTAGATAAAAATAATTATTTTATAAATATTTATAAAAAATTTTTATTTTAATTTGATATTTTGAAACTTTTTTGCAAAACATTTAAATACTAGGTTTTAGTTATATTATATTGATTTAAGTTTAAGACTTAAATCATGCTAGGAAAATTATAGGAATTCATACATATTCACCCCCTTAAACGTATGTTTTTTTTTCAAAAGTATATTAAACCTTTTATTTTTCCTATAATTTTTCTATACATTTATAACTATTTTTCAATTAAATTTTAAACAATATTTAGGCGTTATTTTATATTAATTTTTTCCACTTTTATTTTATTATTGTAACTCCTTTTAAAATTCTATTTCTACATAAAACATGCTAAAATAGATTTATTTTTTTTTTTTAAATGTCTATTAAATTTAATCTTATGGAATTATCGGATAATAAAAAAATATCATGTTTCCTAAATACATTATATTCTAATTAAATAATATAAAAGAATGGAATATATGTTAAACTCCATATATATCATTTTTATCAAGTAATAAAAAAATAAATGCTTCTTAAACTTTTATTATGTTTATTAATATTATATTGGAAGATTAAATAATTTATTTAAAAATCTTAATCTTAAATTATTTTAAAAAATAGATTGTTGTTAAATATATGATTATTAGAGATATGTAAAATATTATTAAAAAATGAATTTTATTAAAAAAAGTAAAAAGATATTAAAAAATGATTAAGTATGTTAGGATTATAAAGAAAGTAGTTTAAGGAGAATAGCTATTTTAATTGTATTTCTCCTTCCACATTTTCAATTATTCCTTTTGCAAGCATTAAATCAATAACACTATCAATTCTTTTTGCTGTTTTTTTAGATGTTGATTTAAATCCAAAATTACGTGCAACTGTTTTTGTTAATTTTTCGGTTTTCAAATGTTCTTTAAATATTAGAACCAACTTAATATTAGATCCAATCTCGTCATTTGATATATAGTCGATGTTTGGTTTTTCCCTTTTTCTTACTGCAATTTCAGTGTTATTACTGGAGTAGATAAAATCATCAATAACAGTAAATAAGCTTTTTTCTTCACCATATTTTATACTGTCATTAACTACGGATTTAAGTTTAGAACCTGCTCTCTTTATACCAGATTGATCTTTAATTCTTTTAATAACTATATCCTTATGAACAGGACCTTCAACCTCTGCAATATTAGATATGATTTCTGCAAGATAGGATATGGATTTATCATAAACATCATCTGGAGATTTTAATCCTAAATCTGAGACAGTATCATAAGGTTTAATATAACTTTTCATTGTTTTTCCTTTAGATGGTAGTGTTCTATTATCAAAAGATTTAAGACTATTTTCGGATTTTTTCCTTTCCTTTTCCTCTTTTTGATAATCCTTATCCACTGTTTCTATAAACTCCTCAAGGGTATCATCATCTAAATTAATTGACTCCTTATTGTCATGTGTATTTTTAGTGTTGGAATTTATGTAATTGGTATTTTCAGTTGAATCATTGGAGCTTGTATAGTTTGTGTTTTTGTTAAATTCCCTAACATAATTATCTAAATCATCTGAATCAATAACGGTAGTGTCTGTAATATATTCTTCATTTAATCTATTATTTGAATCACTAATATAATCATCATATATATTTTCTTGATTGTCTTCAGACTCTACCTCATCATATTGTGTATCAGATAATCTATCAATTACATGTACCCTTTCTGGAGGTGTCGGATTTTCTATTTCATTTAAAGAATTATTGATATATTCTATTTCTTTAATGAATTTGGAAGCCTTATCAAGTATTGACTCACTTTTAGTGTTTTTAGGTTGATAGTAAATATTGTTTTTCTTTAATGGATTGTTGATATCGGATATGGAATAGAAGTCGTCATAGGTATTTGAACTTTCGTCTACTTCAACAGGATATTCTTTTTGATTTTTAGAGTTTTCATTAATATTTTTTGAATTAACAGTTGATTCTTCTTTATTGGAGTTAAGTTTTTCATCATTTAAGATATTTAAATCTGAATTATCATTTACTGCAGGCTTTGTTTCTGAGATTTCACCATAAGTATTTAAAGGACTTGCTTCATTGGAGTCATAATTTTCACTTTTTATAATATCTGAGATAACTTGATCAAGTTCATCGTCATCATCTGAATTACCCGCCTCTTCATGGAATTTTTTTCTAAAGTGAGCTTTAGGAATTTTTCCCTTATATTCTATATCTTTTTTATTGGTGGTTTCATTATTATCTAAGCCTTTTTGATTAGAATCTTTATTATCCCTAGTTTTTTCCAAACCCTCATCAAAGTCAAATCCTACAGATTCATCAAACTTATCTTTAATGTCTTTATCGTTTGGAATAAATTCAATAAATTCCTCATCGTCCTTAAGTTCCCTATCAGCCGGAACTTCCAAATATTCATATTCATCATCAGAGGTTATTACAACCTCATCATTATCATTATAGTCAACTTCATCATTTTCTTCATCTGAGGGGCTGTCTTCAATATTTATATAATCCTTACCATCATTATCATCTTCTAGATTTATATAATCATTATTATATTCATTTGAAGTCTTATCTTCAATAGTTATATAACCATTATCTTCATTACCATTAGATGGATTATCTTCTACAGTTATATAGTCATTATCTTCCTTTTCTTTATCTGAGGATAATCTAGAACCGATAAATGAAGTGATTATACTGTCTTTATTGTTGTTTTTTCTTTTATCCATAATTTGATTTACTTTATCTTCAGAGGATTTTGAAACTTTTTCCACAATATTATTAACTTTATTTAATGAGGAGCTTGTAAAACTATCAGCTCCAGATTTTTTAAGTAATTCCTCATCAGCCTCGCTTTTAATTTGATTAATAATTTCATCATCAATAGAAATTACATCTTCAAGACCACTATCAGTATCAAATTCATTTTCGGATATATAATCATTATTATCTTTAGGACTATAATCCTCCACAGATATATAATCATCATTAGAGGAGCCATTACTTGTATCTACAGAGATATAATCGTCACTAGAAGATTTTATATTATCACTGCTAGATTCTACAGAAATGTAATCGTTATTAGGGGAATCGTTACTTGTATCTACAGAGACATAATCATCATCTAATTTATTTTTATCCTTTGAGAATTGATCGATTAATTCCCTAGATCTTGATTCTTCCTTATCAATGTTTTCTTTAGGATTATCATTAACCTTAATGGAATCTTTCTTATTATCGTATTCACTGGAAACTTCCTTAAAGTCATCGGTTGTTTTACGATTTTTCTCTTCTTCAAGACGTTTTTCCTCTTCTTCGGCTTTTTGTAACTCTTCTAATCTTCTTTGTTTTTCAGCTTCCATTCTTTCCTGGAATCTTCTCTCATCTTCCTTACGTTTTTCATCCTCTTTTATTGTATCTATTTTAGCTTGTTCAATTCTTTCGATAAGTCTTTCTTTAGATACTTCACGATTTCTATACCAATCGGTAGACCATAAATGGTATATTTTCCAACCTAAACCATCAAGAACCTGCTCTCTAAGTCTATCCCTATCTCTTGCAACTTTACTTGATGCATACATCTTACCATCAGTGGTAATACCTAAAATATATCTTCCAGGATTGTTGTCATCAATAATAGCTAAATCTACTCTAAAACCTGCACATCCTACATGTTTATCAACATTATAACCTTTTTCTGTAAGGAATGTATAAACTGCCTCTTCAAATGGTTCAATTGTATCATCATTACTTGGAATATTTCCCATAGTTAAATTTTCAGCATATTCTAAGAATTCCCTTAAAGCTCTTACACCAAATGGAGGATTAGCAGTTAAATGCATATCACTTGAACGGAAATTAGAGAATACAACACATTTTTCTTTTGCACGTGTTACAAGTACATTTAAACGTCTTTCTCCGCCATCCTGGTTTAATGGACCAAAGTTTAAAGACATTTTTCTATCCTGATCAAAACCATAGCCTACACTAATAAAGATAACATCTCTCTCATCACCTTGTATGGTTTCAAGGTTTTTAACAAAGAATCTGTCTTCACGGTTTTCAGAGAATAATGGTTCTAATTCAGGATGTTTATTTCTTTCTACTTCCAGTTCCTCTAGGATGGCATTTCTTTGTGCAACTGAAAATGTTCCAACACCTAAGCTTTTACTGTCACCATATTTTTCAAAATGTTCAAAGATTGCTTTTACAACTTCTTTAGCTTCACCGTGATTATAGGATCCCTCACCACGTTCATAAACAGTGTTTGGGCAGTATTTAAATTTAAGTCCTAATTCGGGATCATCATGTGAAGGTGATGGATAAACAAGTAGATTATTATCATAGAATTCCTTATTGGATACATTAATTAATGATTCATGACGACTTCTATAATGCCATTTTAACATTTTTACAGGAAATGAAAGTTTACATAAATGAAGAATACTTTCCATATCTAGTGCACCTGCAACTTCATCATGGGATTCCCCACCTATAATCTGGTCAAAGAAGGAAGTAGGAGGTAATTGTTGTGTATCGCCCATAACAACTGCTGTTTTAGCACGCATAAATGCACCTAAAGCATCTTCAGGTTTGACTTGACTTGCCTCATCGAATATTACAACAT
>JBJEIL010000014.1:0-17112 GCA_051876995.1 Methanobrevibacter sp.
ATGACATGGAATATGTTTTAGATGAAATGGATAAAGCAGACATAATTGTATTTGCATCACCGGTTTATTTCTATACAATTACGGGACAAATGAAGACTCTTATTGATAGGATGACACCACGTTACCAAGGATTTACTAATAAAGAATGTTACTTTATAATCTGCGGTGTAACTGCAGATAAAGAAAACTTATGCCGTGCAGTTGAAGATTTTAGAGGATTTTTAGATTGCATGCCCGATCCTGTTGAGAAGGGAATGGTATTGGCTACTGGTGTATGGGAAGAGGGAGATGTAAAAGGTACTGGATTTACAAAAGAAGCATATAATTTAGGAAAATCCATAAATAATTAATTATAAAAAGTTTTTTTAATCTTTTTAATCTCTTTTAATTTAATTTTTTAATTGTTAAAAAAACTTTAATCATATTTAAACTAGATGTTCCAGTCTAAATTTTTATTTATTCCTAAAATAGGTTTGATTTTATTTAAAGCTTGTATTCCAGTTTAAATCAATATTAGTATTAAAATTAATGTAATTTCATTTACATTAAATATATTGTTAAAAATCAATATTTAAAATTAGATTTATAATTTTATTTTAAAAATATATTAAAAATAGCTGTTTTTTTTTAAAAAATAAAAAGTAAATGATTTATTCATTGAAATAGTTTTGAATAAATTCATTTAAATTGGAAATAGGAATTCTATCTTGTTTTTCACTATCTCTATATCTTACGGTTACTGCTTTATCTTCTATTGAATCAAAATCAATAGTTATTGCAATAGGTACTCCTATTTCATCTGCTTTTGCATACCTTTTTCCAATGGATCCTGCTGTACTGTAGTCTACATTGAATCCTTCATTTCTTAAGGTTTCAGTGATTTCAGTTCCAATTTTAGGTAATTCGTTTTTGTTTAAAAGTGGGAATACGCTTATTTGAATTGGAGCTATTTCTTTTTGGAATTTAAAGTAGTCTTTATTTTCACTTTCAGTAAATGAATGTAATAATGTACAGTATAATATACGGTCAATTCCAAAGGAAGGTTCAATTACATGAGGTGTAATCTTTTCACCTTTGACCTCTTCCTCAATTTCTTTAAATTCAACATGTTCTGGAAGAAGTTCTAGATCTTTATCCAATTTAATTATATATTTGCCATCATCCTCTAAAGCTTTTCTAACTTCATTAATCTCATCATCATTAAGGTTTTCAAGATAGGTTTTTACTTTAGGACTATCCTGTTTAAATGAAGGTCCGAATTTAGCCATATTTGGTTTGATAATGGTTTTTTTAACATGTTTAGGTTTATCATATGGAATATAGACATTCAATTCCTCATTACTTTCCTTGGTATGTGAGGATAAATCATAATCTCCCCTATCTGCTATTCCAATGATTTCAACCCATCCATATTTATCGGTTTTACATTCCACATCCCAACAATCAAGTGCATAGTGAGCCATTTCACCCGGTAAATGCTGTCTAAATCTCAATGCATCTTCAGGTATACCGATTTCCTCTAAGAATTTTCTTGCAAGATATAATTGATAGATAAGCATTTCACTTGATATTATGCCTTTATCTAATGCTTCCTGTGCTGTTACAATAATTTCGTCTTTATTGTTCAATTGTACATCCTGGGAGGATAATCTAAATTCAATATCTTTAATTTGATTGAATTTAGGATGTGTTTTGTCTTCCGGATTTAAGAAAATCTCTGCCTCTGCTTGAGTAAACTCCCTAAGCCTTATTACCCCCTGTCTTGGGGAAATTTCATTTCTGTATGATTTACCAAGTTGAACTACTCCAAATGGTAATTTTCCTCCAAAGTATCTGGATAGTCTTTTAAATAAAATGAAAATGCCCTGTGCAGTTTCAGGTCTCATATATCCAACTTTATTTCCCTTTGCACCAATCTGGGTTTTAAACATTAGGTTGTAATCCCAGATTTTTGAAAGTTTACCACCACATTCACTACAGCGAATATTGTTTTCTTCCACGATTTTATCTAGTTCCTCATTAGGTAGGCTTTCTACATCTATGCCAATGTTTTCTTCAATAATATGGTCTGCTCTGTAAACCTCTCCGCAGTCTTCACATTTACACATTGGATCTGTAAAGTTATCAACATGTCCTGAAGCCTTTAAAACTTCTTTCGGCATTACGGTAGGTCCCTCGATTTCTGTAAATCCTTCACCTACAACATATTGTCTTCTCCATTTTTGCATAATGTTATTTTTAAGTGTTGCACCAAGAGGTCCGTAATCAGTAAATCCAGAAACTCCTGAGTAAATTTCAAAAGAAGGCCATAAGAAACCTCTTTTCGCACTAATATTTGACATCTTATCATGATTCATAGATTATCTCCAATAATAATTTAATGTTTTTAAAAATTAAGCTTTATAAAATAATGTTGGTTTAAAATATTGTTCTATTTTAATTAGAAAATATTTTTAATAAAAGATAATAAATTTTATTTATTTAATTCATAGTCATCCTTAATACGACTACTTTCAGGACTCTTTTGACCCATATATTTGCTATTTCTATCGGGGTGGCCATATGGTTTCTCGGCAGGTGTGGTCATGGTTTCAAAAACAAGTTGACACACCCTTTGACCAGGATATAACGCAACTGGCATAGCACCGATATTTGATATTTCTAAAGTGATTTTTCCTTCAAATCCCGGATCGATATATCCGGCAGTTACATGCATGGTAACTCCGAGTCTTCCCATTGAGGAACGTCCCTCAACACGTGCAACTAAATCATCTGGAACTTTTACATATTCATATGTAGTTGCAAGTGCAAATTCATTAGGGTGTATTATAAATGCCTCCCCATCTTCAACAGTTAATGATTCCATATATGACGCAATGTCATCATCATCTTTAGGATCAATGAAAGGTTTACGAATAACTCTAAAAACTTTAAACTCATCACCAATTCTCATATCGATTGAGGATGGTTGTATTTGTTTTTCATCAGTTAATGGGTTAATAACTATTTTTCCGTCATCTATACACTTTTTAAGGTCTTTATCACTTAATATGGCCATAAATAGTCCTCTAAATAAAATTTATTTTATAAAATTCAGTATATTTTTTATACATTAATTATATTTATTTTATATTATATTAATATAAGGAATTTTAAATATCCAGTGGGGTTTTGTTTTGAAAACTTAAGAATTTTTATTTTAAAAGTAGTTAAATTAATATATGGAATTTTTAATTGGTTTAAAAATTTAATAAAAAATTTATTTTAAAAAATAGTAAAATGGATAAGAATTCTTATTCTTTTTTATATAGTATATCTAGTTTTGCATGTCTTAATATGCCCATTAAAGTATGGGCTTCTCTACCTGTTATAAAAGCACGATTTACAATATTTTTAAATGTTTTGTAACCTGTTTTTTTCTTGTGTTCTGGAATACTTAAACAATCAACTAATTCCCTCATGTTTTCAAGAAGATGCTCCTTTTCAACATGGGTACTTTCATCTAAACCTTCTTTATTAAAGGTATTCTTATGTTTAAAAATTTCATAGAAGATTATTGCCGCTGCATGGGTAATATTCATTACAGGATATGACGGATCCGTTGGGATAGATACAACAATATCACATTTATCAATCTCATTATTTGTTAGGCCGTCACCTTCCCTTCCAAACAAAATTGCGATTTTATTATTGGGATTGATCTTCTCAGCAAGTTCTTCCGGCATAATAGGTATTCTTGAAAGATTGTAACTGCCCCCAGGTGAACCTGTAGTGCCTATTATAAAATCAATACCTTTGGATTCAAGAAAATGGTCTAGGGTATCATAAATCTCGGCACTTTCCACAATATTTCTTGCATGCATGGACTGGTAATATGCATCATCTTTAAGTTTACATGGATTGATCAATACAAGATTCTTAAGTCCAAAATTTGCCATGGTCCTTGCTAAAAATCCCACATTTCCAGAAGTTTCACATTCTACAAAAACAACATAAAAATTATCTCTTATAACTAAAGCAGCATCTGAGAAATGGTTTTTATTTAAAACCATCCCTCTTTTTGTAGATACTCCAGTACTTTTTGTCTTTGATTCCTCACTAGATTTATCTTCAGAATCTGTTTTACTCTCCTCAGTACTTTTAATTACAGAGGTATTCTCTACAATGACCTCTTCTTCAGTAGCAGTATCTCCTATTTTAAACACCTTCCAGCTTTAACTATTGTTTTATTCCGCATAAGCTTCTTGTAATAATTCAATTAAATTAATCACATGTATATTTTCAAGTCCTTCCTCATCCAATGCATCCTGGATATTCCTTTGACAGAATGGACAGATACTTATTACTGCTTCAGCATCAGTTTCTTTAATCTCATTAACCCTGTCCTTTGCAAGGGTCATAGCTATTTCTGGTTTTGCAGATTTTACTCCACCACCGGCACCACAGCATTTTGCAGGATTGTCCATTTCATTAAATTTAATGCCTGGAATCATATTTAATATTTTACGAGGTTCTTCCCGTATTTTCTGTCCTCTTGCAAGATGGCATGGATCATGCCAGGTTACTGTTTTGTTAAGCTCTTTCATTTTGGATACGTCTAATTTATCCACTAAGAATTCACTAATGTCCTGAACATTTAAATTGGAACCATATTCGGGATGGTCATTTTTAAGTGTTGCTCCACATCCTGCACAGATTGTAACAACAGTATCATAATCCTTAAATACCTCTTTATTGGTGTCAACTAAATTTTGAATAAGATCTGTCTGTCCTGTTCTTATAAGTGGAGAACCACAACATACTTGGCCTTCAGGTACATCAATGTCAATATTATTTGCTTTTAAGACATCAAGAAGTGCATGACCTACTTTCTGAAGTCTATAATCCACCATACATCCGGTAAATAATGCATATCTACTTTTCTTTGATGGATCTTTGTCTTTGTTAACCTCTTCAATAAAACTCAATCCTTCCTTAGGATAACTTACAGATCTCTTTGTTTCTTTTACCATTTTGTTTATATTTTTATGAGCGTCTAATGGTCCAAGATCCTTATTGGTTATTATTGAACGTAATTTTTCAATTGCTTTGCCATAGATTTTAATATTCTTAGGACAGACCTCCTCACACTTTCTACAACTGGTACAGTCATAAACTCCCTCTTCTATTATCTGATTTAAACGTTCATTGTCGTTTCTTGGATCAAACTCAAATTTGGATAAATATCTCATAAAGTAAGGTCCTGCATATTCATCTCCAAAATCTTTTACGACAGGACAGCTAGAAAGACAGGAATAACACTCAATGCATGTTCTAACTTTTTTAGTATCTTCGAGTTCTTCAGGTTTTAAATCAAGATTTAATCTGTTTGATTCTGGAATATTAAGTTCCAAATCCATTGAAGCAACTTTATCCTCATATATTTCCCTGTTAACAATTAAATCTTTAATGATAGGTAAGTCTAAAGGTTCAATAATGTCTCCATCGTTTATTTCACTTTTACAGGCAAGCGCTCCAGAACCATTGATCTTTAAACTGCAAGAACCACATTGGCCAGCTCTACATGAACTTCTAAAACTAATATTGTCATCATATTTGTCATTAATAGCAGTTAATGCATCTAAAACCTTCATTTGTTCGGTTTTTTCGATTTCATACTCTTTATAATAAGGTTTTTCATCTTTTTCCGGATCAAACCTTAATACTTTAATTTTAATCATCCTTTTCATCCTTTAAAATTTTTTTTATAAAATGATAAGTAAAATAGTAATTATTATTATATTATTGTTTTTTTAATATAATGATTATTATTTGATATAAACCAATAGGTTTTATTATCTATTGATAAACTTTTTTTAAGTAAATTTTCAAATTCTTTTTAAGTTTATTAAAATTTACTTTTTTGTTATTATGTATCTTTTAGATAAATATTTTAAATAAATCGATTAATAGATATATAGTAGTATTATATCATTTTTAAATATTTTTCTAAAAATTGATATTATGGGTTATTTTTATATTAAAACATAAAACTATCTTTTTTTATTAAAATACATAATTTTTCTTTGTAAAAATTAATTAAAATTATAATATTAATCTTAATTTATTAAATTTATTACTTTTAAGAAAAGAGGTATAATTATGGGTTATGATCAATTAGTTAATGGTAAAAAAGGAGAAAAACATTTTTTACTAGGTAATGAAGCTGCAGTAAGAGGTGCTATTGAAGCAGGTTTATCTGTTGCAGCTACTTATCCTGGAACCCCTTCATCAGAAATTGGAAATATTTTATCTGTTGTTGCAAAAGATTCAGGTATATATTTTGAATTTTCTACCAATGAAAAGGTAGCTATGGAGGTTGCAGCTACTTCTGCAGTAAGTGGTCTTAGATCATTTACATTTATGAAACATGTAGGTTTAAACGTAGCATCAGATTCATTTGTCACAACCGGTTATTCTGGTGTTAAAGGTGGAATGGTTATATTGGTTGCAGACGATCCTTCTGTATTCTCATCACAGAATGAACAGGATACAAGAAATTATGCTCGTCTTGCAAATATTCCTGTTCTTGAACCGTCCAATCCTCAAGAAGTCAAGGATATGATGGTTTATGGATTTGAATTATCTGAAAAGTTAGAACTTCCGGTAATCTTAAGAACAACTACTCGTGTATCTCATATGAGGGGAATTGTAGAATTCGGTGATATTAAAGAACATAATGGTCTTAAGAATGAATCAACACATTGGAATAAAGGTCATTTTAAAAAGAATCCCTCAGCTTATGTTCCGGTACCAGCAAATGCGGCAGGAATGCATGAAAGATTAACTAAAAAAATTGAAAAATTGGAAGAAAGCGTCTGCAAATCTGAATTCAATCCTATTATTGAGTTATCTAAAGATGCTAAAATAGGGGTAATATCATCTGGTAGTGCTTTTGACTATGGATATGACGTTGCAGTTGAGGATGATTTGGATGTTAAATTCTTAAAACTAGGCTTGTCCTATCCATGTCCCCATGATTTAATCCATGACTTTATTAAGGATTTGGACATGGTGTTTGTAATTGAAGAGGTAGATCCTATTACAGAAAGGGAGGTCTTAATTACAATCGGAACCAATGGATTAAATATTCCAGTTCATGGTAAATTTGATAAAACATTTCCGATGGTTGAGGAGTTTAACTGTGATATAGTAAGGGAAGGATTTTCAAAAGTTTTAGGATACGAAACAGAAAACAGGTGTTTTGAGAAAACAAGTTCACTTAAAAATCTTAAGGAGAACCTATTTATTAGGGCTCCAACTTTATGTCCAGGTTGTTCTCATAGAGCAACATACTATGGTGTTAAAAAAGCTTTAGAAGAAGAGAAAATACCTGAAGACGAGGTTATTTTTGCATCAGATATAGGTTGTTATACTTTAGGAATCAACCCTCCTTACAATGTTGCAGATTATCTTTTATCCATGAGTTCAAGTATCGGTGACGGTTGCGGTTTTTCCATGGCAACTAATCAAACAGTAATTAGTTTTATTGGAGATTCAACATTTTTCCATAGTGGTGTATCACCTTTAATTAACGGTGTTCACAATGGACAGAATTTTATTGTAACCGTTTTAGATAATCGTATTACTGCAATGACTGGGGGTCAACCAAATCCAGGTATACCTGTTGACGGTATGGGAAATCAGGCTCCTGAAATTTCCATTCGTGAATTAGCAAAAGCAGCAGGTGCAAGTTTTGTAAGAGTTATTAATCCATTAAATCTTAAACAAACAGTTGAAACTTATCAGAAAGCTTTAAATAATGACGGGGTTTCTGTAATTATTGCAAAATCTCCATGTACTTTAATTAAAGGATATCCTAAAAAAGATCCTGTTAAAGTAAATCATGATAAATGTAATAACTGTGATGCATGTGTTAAAGAGTTAGCATGTCCTGCAATTAGTAAGGTAGACGGTAAGATTGTAGTTGATACATCTATGTGTAATGGTTGTTCAATGTGTGTTCAGGTATGTAAATATGATGCATTTGAAACAATTAATGATTAAAGAGGGATTAATATGAGTCAAGATAATTATTCAATTTATGTTTGTGGTGTTGGAGGTCAAGGGATTATTAAGACCTCTACTATTATTGGTGAAGCTGCAATGAATGAAGGTTTAAATGTTGTAATGAGTGAAATTCATGGAATGTCTCAAAGAGGAGGATCTGTTTCTACCGAGTTAAAAATAGGTAATTTTAAAAGTTCCATATTGGAAAACCATACTGCAGATATGATTCTTGGATTTGAACCTTCTGAGGTTTTAAGGGGATTACACAAGGCAAACAAAGAAACTTATTTGGTATTCAACACATTTCCTGTAATTCCAGCTCAACTTTCAAGTTCAGGTCAACCTTATCCTAGTATAATTTCTATTGTGGATAGCCTTAATGAAAACTTTAATCATGTTTATCCTGTTGAGGGTAATGATTTCGCAAAAGAAGCAGGAAGTATGTTGTCCTTAAACATGGTACTTTTAGGTTCAGCTGTTGCTGTAGAGTCTTTCCCTATTTCAAAAGATGCTATTGTTGATTCAATGAAACACAATCTTAAGGAAAAATTCCATAAAATGAATTTAAAAGCTTTTGATTTAGGTTATGATGCTGTTAAACATTAAATATTATTCTAAAATTGGATTATAATTAATAAAATATTGGGATGAGAATATATTTATTTACTACTTTTCCAATATTTTTTATTTTATTATTTAAATGAATAATATATATTTTATCTATTTTTTCAATATTTTTTTAATTTGATATTTAAATGTTCAATATTTATTTTGATAGTTCTCCAATATTCTTTTTGATGGGGATATTCATTTTAAATATTTTCAATCTTACTTTTTTATCTTTATTATTATCTACTTATTTTTATAGTTTGATTATAAATTCCTATTTTAAAATTTTTTATAAGCCGTTTTATTCCTTTTTTTTAGGTTTATTAAATTTAATGAGTAAAACTTTTAAATAAGATAGTTTTAAAATATTAATAATAAAATTCAATTTAAGATTTTGATTATGGTGTTGAAAATGTCATATAAAATTAATAATGCAATTCTTAAAAGAAGAGAAGGTACTAATCAATTTGATTTAGTCGATCCAGATGGAAACTTTAGTGATAAAGAAGTTTTAGTTGGAATAGATAGTGATGATTTAATTACTATTCAATTATTAATTAATGGAATTATTAATAATGATTTTAAGGCTTGGAATGAGATTACTAAAATTAATGATAATGAATCTGTTAAGAATCTATTTATTAAATTAGGTTATACTAGGGAAGATCTCTTAACATTATTAAAAGAGTTATAATCTATTTAATTTATTTTAATGATTCGTATCCTTTTATAAACATTTGAAAAACTATTTAGTTATTTGGTAAAATAGAATAGAATAGTTTAAATAATAAATATATGATATTTTTATTAGATTGAATTTTTATTTATTTCATTAAAAGTATAAGGTGATTCAATATGCCTGAATTTAAATTAACTTATGAGGCTAGTGGAACTGATTGTGAAATTATCATGGCTATTGATTATGATGATGATGGAGAAGTAGAAAATCAAGAATTTTATACAGGTTCAGATTGGTCAGATAATCCTGCTGACTTAAGGGAAAATACCACATTTATTTGTGAAGAGGAAGAACAAGAAGATTTAAATAACTTTTTTAATGGATTTATGCATTTACTTGAATCTGGTGAATTAATTGAAGAATTAAAAAATCTAAAAGAGGTAGATGATTCATATATATTTAGTGATGAAGATATAAAAGTCGTTCTTACTGAAGAAGACTGAAATTTATATTTCTTCTAAATATATTCTTTTCTAGTTTTGGCTGTTTTTTTTTCTAAAATTTTATATGAAAAAGTTATTCATTTCCCTAATTGACTCTTTAAAATATTTTGGTATAACTTCTTATTTTTATTGGCGGTAATTTTTTAATTATTTAAATAATTTAATCTTTTTTTAAGAGTGCTGATTTTTATTTATCTAAACTATTTTTAATTGTTTTTAATATTGATTTTTTAAGATTAGTTTTTTTAAGTTTTAACTATCTTTAGTTGGTTTTTTCTAGAATTGTTTCTTTTTAAGTTCAATTTTTAGGATTTTAACTGGTTTACTTGGTTTAGAATGAGTTTTTAAGATTATTTTGGAGTTCTATTTATTTAATTAATGTAATTGTGGTGTTTAATTAAGATAAAATATGTGAAAATAGTTTTTTATTAAGTATAAATGATTTAATTTAAGTTTTAAAATTAAAAAAAAGTAAAAGAAATATTGAATAAGTCAATATTTATAGATTTTCGATATCCTCTTCATCATAAAGTTTTGCTTCATGATTTCTTAGGACTTTTAATGCTTTGTCGTAATTTTCAACCTTAATTACAACTACTGCATCGTCTGTTTTATTGTTTGCAAAAGCATAAACATATTCAAGGTTAATATTTTCTCCTTCCAAAACATCTAATAATGTGTTTAATCCATTAGGTTCATCGGGAATTCCAATTACAATAACTTCTGTTTCTCTTACAATGAATCCGCCTTTTGTTAATGCATCTTTAGCTTTATCGTTATCTGTAAGAATTAATCTTAATATACCGAATTCCGCACCATCTGCAATTGAAAGTGCTCTAATGTTTATTCCCTCACTTGAAATTGTATTGATTGCTTTTTTTAATTTTCCTGCATTGTTTTCAATAAAAACTGAAATTTGTTTCACTGTCATTTTATCACCTATTCAAAGTTCCTTTCATCAATTACTCTAACAGCTTTTCCTTCACTTCTTGGAATTGTTCCAGGTTCAACAAAGCTTACATTTACTCTAAGACCTATTTCTTTACTAATACTTTTTGTGATTTCTTTACGTTTTTCATCAACCTGTTTCATTTCATCTGAAAACATCTCAGGGGTTACCTCAACTTTAACTTCAATCTCATCTAAAGCATCAGGTCTTGTAACATGTATTTGATAGTTAGGGCTGGTTTTACTAACTCTAAGTAATGCCCTTTCAATTTGTGATGGGAATACCATTACTCCTCTGATTTTGAGCATATCATCAGTTCTTCCAGTAATACGGTTCATTCTAACAGTTGTCCTTCCACATTTACATTTTTCATGATTTAATGAGGTAATATCTTTAGTTCTGAATCTGATTATAGGCATTCCGGTTTTAGTAAGACTTGTTAAAACGAGCTCTCCTCTTTCTCCATCTCCTAATGTTTTATGGGTCTTTGGATCAATAATTTCCGGATAGAAATGATCTTCTTGGATGTGCATCCCCTCCTGTTCTAAACATTCTGAGGATACACCTGGCCCCATTACTTCGGTAAGGCCATAAATGTTTAAAGCTTTGATACCTAGTTTTTCCTCAATTCTTTTTCTGATTTCTTCAGTCCACATCTCTGCACCAAAGATACCTGTTTTAAGATTAATGTCTTCTGGACCGTAACCTTCTTCTTCAAGAGCTTCTCCAAGATACATGGCATATGATGGGGTACAGGTTATGATATCACTTTTAAAATCTCTCATAATTTCTAATTGTCTTTTTGTATTTCCAGCAGACATCGGAATAACGGTTGCACCAAATTTCTTACCTCCATGATCTATTCCAAAACCACCAGTAAATAATCCGTATCCATAACAGTTTTGAATTTTGTCTTTTTTCTCACCATCTGCCATTCCAATAGCTCTTGCAGTGATTTCTCCCCAGATATCTAAGTCATTTTCAGTATAACATGTAACAGTTGCAGTTCCAGTTGTACCTGATGAAGCATGAATTTCCACAATGTCTTCAGGATCTGCTGCAACAAGTTTGAAAGGATAACAACTTCTTAAATCATCTTTTGTTGTAAATGGAAATTTCTCAATATCCTCTAAGGTTTCAATACTATCTGCAGATAATCCTAGTTTGTCATATTGCTCTTTATAGAAAGGAACTTGTTCTGCTCTTTTAACAGCTTCTTTTAGCCTTTTAAGTTGTAATTCTTTCCTTTCTTCCGGGTCCATACATTCCATTTCTTCATTCCAAATCATTATATCACTTTTAATTTGTAATATTAACAAAATTAATAATATCTTTTAATAATAATTTTTTATATAATCTATAATATTTATAACTAATTTCTATTATATGAATGTGATTTTTTAATTAATAGTAACTTAATTTTTTATAGATTCTATTTTATTTTTTAAAATTTGTTTTAAAATTAATGAAACTTTTTAAATCCTCAGTATATAAATTGTATATTATACAATTTTTATTAATCTTTAACAGTAAATTTTAACTGTTTACATGTTTATTTTGAATTATTTTAATCTTTGAATAATAATTTATATATCTAATAAAATATAATCTATATCTGTATAAATTTTTTAAATTTTACTGAGATTTATAAAGAATTTTTTTTTATAAATTCTGTTTTTTAGATAATTTTTCAGTTTATTATATTTTTTTATGAAAATTGGTTAATAAATCAATTTTAATAAGTTAGAGGTTAATTATGAATCTTTTAGTATTGAGTTTAGTCTTTATAGTCTACTTATTTATGGTTGTATATGTAGGTTATATTGCATATAAAAGAACAGATTCCTCTGAAGATTTCTTAATTGCAGGAAGAGATTCACATCCTTATGTAATGGCTTTAAGTTATGGGGCGACTTTTATCTCAACAGCTGCAATTGTAGGTTTTGGAGGTATAGCTGGTCAATATGGAATGAGTATTTTATGGCTAGCTTTATTAAATCTAGTAGTTGGAATTTTTATAGCATTTGTATTTTTAGGTAAAAGAACCCGTAGAATTGGGGCTAATTTAAAATCCGTCACATTTCCTGATTTTTTAGCACGAAGATTTGATAGTAAGTTCCTTAAAATTTTCTCTGGTTTAATCATATTTTTAGGCATGCCTATCTATTCCTCTGTTGTTTTGATAGGGGCTGCAAGGTTTATGGAAACGTCTTTGGGAATTAATTTCCAGATAGCTTTATTTGTATTTTCAATTATTATAGCGGCATATGTATTTTATGGTGGTATTAAAGGAGTCATGTATACTGATGCTCTTCAAGGAACAATAATGTTTTGTGGTATGATCTTTTTATTGTTCTTTGTATTTTGGAAACTTGGGGGAATTCAGAATGCAAATATGGCATTAACCAATATGGCACCATTATATTCTAAAGAAGCTATTGCTCAAGGGGGACTTGGATGGACGGCATTTCCTAAATTTGGAAGTCCTTTCTGGTGGTATCTTGTATCTACCTTAATTATGGGAGTAGGTATCGGTACAATTGCTCAACCACAATTAATTGTACGTTTTATGACAGTTAAATCTGATAGGGAATTAAATAGATCAGTTTTAATTGGTGGTATATTTATTGCAGTTATGCCTGTTACAGCATATGTTGTAGGTTCACTCTCTAATGTTTACTTCTATCAAAAATTAGGTAAAACGGCAGTAGAGGTTGTAGGTGGAAACATTGATAAGATTATTCCAACTTTTATTAATATGGCACTTCCAGAGTGGTTTGTATATGTATTCTTGTTAACATTACTTGCAGCTTCAATGAGTACTTTGTCTGCGTTGTACCATACTCAGGGTACAGCATTCGGAAGTGATGTTATAGGTACAATTAAAAATAAAAAACCTAATGACTTGGTAAATGTTACTAAGGTGGGCATTTTAATTGCAGTAGTATTGTCCCTTATATTAAGCTTTATTTTACCTTCAAGTATTATTGCATTAGGTACATCTTTATTTATGGGTATTTGTGCAGCTGCATTTTTACCATTATATATTGCATCTATCTATTGGAAAGGTACAACAAAAGCAGGAGCTATAGCAGGTGTTGTTTCAGGTCTTTGTACTAGTTTATTCTGTTTATTATTTATGTATAAGAAAACAGCCGCTGCTTTAGGTATTTGTCAATTTTTAACTGGTAGTCCCGTTTTAATTACAACAATGCCATGGCCTGTAGTAGATCCTCTATTATTTGGTGTTCCAGTATCTGCAATATTTTTAATTGTTGTAAGTTTAATTACAAAACCATTGGATCAAGAATTAATTGATAAATCATTTAAAGGATTCGATAAAGCTTAGGTGTTAATATGTCAGTATTAGGAATTGAAGACCCAATGATTTGGGGAGTTTATGTTCTTATAATCTTCTTTACAATCCTTTGTATTGTATATGGGATTGTAAATTGGAATAAAGGAGAGGAATAAGAGAATTATCTCTATTTTTTTTATTTTTTTTAATATTTCTTAAAAATATAATCTTTTTTTTAATCAATGTAATCTATTTAATCTGTAATTTATATTTGTTAAATTGGATTTTAACTGTTGATTGGACTTGGATTTATAAATAGTCTTTATTTATCATTTTTAACTATGCTTTTTATACTCTTTGTTAAATTGTTTTTTAAATATAATTTTCATGATAAATCTTTAAATGGAAAAATTGTATTGGTATTGATTATATTTTAATAGGATTATACACAAATTATATAATATTAATTTATAGGGTGATGTTTATGAGAATAGTTAAAGACCTTATTGGAAAAGAGGTATTGGATTCCGATGTTAACAATATGGGTATTGTTGATGATATTGAATTTGATAAAGGATCTAATGAAATCCTATCTTTAGTTCTTAAAAGAAAAGGAATTTCTAATGCCATCAAAGCTTCTAAAAGTGAAGATATTGTTCCATTTGATTTAGTTAAAACAATTGGAGATAAAATAATTCTTAAAGATACTTACGATATATAATTTTTTTAATTTTTTTTTAATTATTTTTAATTTTTTTCTATTATTAAAGTTAGGTTTTATTTATGGCTTCAAAAGAATATTTAATTAAACTTTTAAAAGAAAATAAAGTTTTTGAACAAGGACATTTTGTATTGGCTTCAGGAAAAGAAAGTAACTACTATGTTAATATGAAAAGGGCAATTACTAATCCTGAAATTCTTAAAACTATTGCAGATTTAATTAATGAAAAAATCTCAGAGGATAATATTGATAAAATTGCAGGACCAGCATTAGGTGCTGTACCTATTGCAACTGCTGCTTCTTTAGAGAGTAAAATTCCCCTTTTAATGATTCGCAAAGAGAAAAAAAGTTATGGAACCTCAAAACAAATTGAGGGTGAACTTAATAATGGGGATAATGTAATTGTTGTTGAAGATGTTACGACCACTGGTGGATCTTTACTTAAAGCTATAAAAGTTATACAGGATAATGGCGGTATTGTTAAAAGGGCATTTGTTGTTGTTGACAGACAAGAAGGTGCAAAAGAAGCATTTGAAAAAGAAGGTATAACTTTAGAGCCTCTAATCTCTGTCGATGAACTATTTGATTAAATATTTTTATATTTTTTCATTTTTTTATTGTTTTAGCTATTTCTATTACTTTCAAGTTTTAATTTTATTTTATTTTTGTTGTTTTTATATAATATTTAAAGAATTAGAAAAAGTCTATTTAAATAAATATTTATTGGGGGGCATATTTTAGCTATTTTTTAATTTTTCATTTTTCTTTAATGCCTATTTAAAGAATTAGAAAAAGTTTATTTAAATAAGTATTTATTTTCTTGAATGCTTTACCAGATGGCCAATTTCGTCGGATATTATGTCCATAGCAGTTTTAACTGCATTTGGTGAACCTGGCATTGAGAAGATAATTGTTTTATTATATATTCCTGCAGATGCCCTTGAAAGTAGTGCCCCTGAACCTAACTCTTCATAGGATTTTAATCTAAATATCTCTCCAAAACCATTAATTTCCTTATCATATAGTGGTCTCAATGTTTCAATTGTAATATCCCTTGATTCAAGACCTGTGCCTCCTGTTGTAAATATTGCATCAATTTTTTCTTCATTCATTTTTTTAACTGTATCTAAAAGCATATCCTTATCATCGGGGATGATGGTATATTCTTTGATTTCATGGCCTTTCTCTTTTAAAACATTGATTATGTCCTGTCCTGAGATATCTGAGTTTATTTCTTCTTTTGAATCTTTATATTTACTATCACTTAATGTAATTACTCCACATTTAACGTCTATTGGAACATGTTTTTTGTGTTCTTCCATGGATTTGCTTTTCATAATTACTCACCAAATAAAATATTATTCTTTTTATATCTTTATTATCTTAATTAATTATTTCTAACTCTATTGATAATCTTTATTAATTTAAAAATTATAGTATAATCATGGAAAAAACATATAAAATTTTAGATGCCTCTGCATTTATTAATGGTTTTGAACCAAGTGACAATTTAAATTATACTGTTCCTGAGATTACATATGAGGTTAAAGATTTAAAGTCTAAAATTCATTTGGACCAGATTATTTCCGATGGTAAATTAATTATTAAATCTCCTAGTGAATTTTATGTCAATAAATTGGATAATATTATATCTGAATCTGGTGATGATTTAAGATTGTCCTATCCAGACAGACAACTTCTATCATTGGCTTTGGAAATCAATGATTTAAATGAATCAGTTATTGTTTTGTCTGATGACTATTCTATTCAAAACGTTTTAAAAATATTGCATATTCCATTTAATTCCATTATTACAAAAGGTATTAATCAGGTTTATAATTGGGTTAAAACCTGTGAAGGATGTAAAAAGGAGTATCCTGCAGATTATTCTGAGGATGTCTGTGAAATATGTGGCTCTAAAATTTTTAAACGTAGAATCAGAAATTAATTAATTAAAGTTTTTAGGATATATGTTTTTTTTGATTTTATTTTAACATGATTTTTATAGATAATTATTGCATAAATTTATAAAATTTATAAAAAAAGTTGATATGATGGAAATAGGTGTTGTAGTGCATGGTCCTATGATTATTGATTCAGGTTATGCACTTAAAATTATTGAATTTTTATCTAATTTTGCAGATGTTCGTTGTCGTTTAGGAGGAACCATGGGTAGAACTGCAGTAATAGATGCTGCAATGGAGGATAAAATAGATATTTTCAAAAGATTGGTCCCAAGTGATTCCTTGTCTCTTTTTGCAGATGAGGGTGTTTCTGTTATTTTTTTATTGAATTATGGTAAAT
>JBJEIL010000015.1:0-17053 GCA_051876995.1 Methanobrevibacter sp.
AAATAAGGATTTCCGGCGGAGAACCATTAATTAGAAAAGACATTGTTGAAATTATTGATAGAATCAATAAAATCGGATTTAAAGACATTTCAATCACAACAAACGGTACTTATCTTGCCAAATATGCGGAAGATTTAAAAAATGCAGGATTAAACCGTGTGAATGTTAGTCTCGATACATTAAACAGAGACACCTATAAATTCATAACCCACAAAGATTATCTCCAAAGTGTAAAAGACGGCATTCTTAAAGCTGTTGATGTAGGTCTTTACCCTGTTAAAATCAATATGGTCTTAATGAAAGACATTAATCAAGATGAAGTATGGGAAATGTTTGATTTCTGCCGTGAACATGGACTTATCCTACAGATTATAGAACTTATGGAAAGTGAAAGCTGTGAGGACAATAATGTTTTCAGCAAGAAATACCATTATAATATAAACCCAATTGAGGAAAAGCTTGCTAAAATTGCAGATGATGTTAAAGTCCGTGAATTTATGCAAGATCGCCGTAAATATTACATCGGTAATGGTGAGATTGAGATTGTAAAACCAATGGACAATACAAGATTCTGTAAGAATTGTTCAAGACTTAGACTTACACCATCTGGTAAAATTAAACCATGTTTACTTAGAAACGATAACTTAACTGATATAATTGGACCTTTAAGAAATGGTGCATCTGAGGATGAGTTAAGAGAAATATTTCTAACAGGTATTAATAAAAGAGAACCTTATTACAAGGATAATAGATAATAAGATCTTTAATAATACCTTAAACTACTTTTTTTTAAAAATAAAATGTATTTAAATAAATTATATAAAAATTGCTATTTTCTAAAAACTAAAAAAGATTTAAAGATTAATACAAGGTATTAGATAGAATATATGGAAAAATTACAATATCCAAAATTGAAATATCCTAAAGATTTTTCAAAAAGCATAGATAAATCAGTGAAAACCACTATTTCTAAAAACTAAAAGATCTTAAGATTAAAAATCATCATAAGTACCTTAAAAAGTATCATTGATATAGATGAATTATATGAAAAAACTAGTTTTTTAAAATTTAAAAATTTAAATTTAATTTGAAAAATATTAATAAAAACAATAAAAAGAATTATTGTTTAAATTAATAATTAAATAGGGAATATTCTTATATCTCCAGTGATTAAACTTTCAATAACACCAAGAATATTAGGAGGATGTTCAGCTAATGAGGCATCAACTGCATCTCCTCTGTCATTACCTTCTCCCCAATTCTTTTGACGAATATCATCAATCATGTCATTTCCAAATATTCTGTCTGATGCATTATTGTTAACTGTAACACATATATTTGGAGTGACATTATATGAATATTGCATAATTTCCTTTGCATCTTCATATGGTCTTCCATTACTAAATAAGAATATATTATGTAAAGTACTACCTTCAGCATTGGTTGAACTGCCAGGATATATCCAGGTAAATCCAGTTGATAAAGACCATAATGCAGCCATATCTACACCTGGCTCTTGTACACTTTCACTAGTATCCTCTGCTAAAAATAATACATTAGAACTTAATAGAAATATAAGTAATATAGCAATTATTAAAACCACTATTTTTCCTAATGCCTTCATATCTATCACATGCTTTTATTTTTAACCATATTAATAATATCTTTTAAATTATATAAATTATATGTTTTTTATACTAATTTTACTTTATCATTATTGATTTACTCAAGATAAAATTTAATCAATTAGATTAAAGACAAGGAAAAAAACATGAAAAAATAGGATTTTAACCAAGCAATAAAAAAAGGCATACTTTAAAAAATTAGAAGATGAAATCTAATTAGAGTATTAAAAAAAATAGAAATGTAAAATTGTTTAATTAATCTACTTTGTAAAGACAATTAGATAGTGGGATTTACCTTGTTCTATATCCTCACCTGTATCATTATTTAATGATACTAATTTAAGTCCGTGTTTATTGAATAATCCTTCCAATTCTTCAGGACTACTTCTAACCGGATATGGTGGACCATGCCTTGTTTCTTGTTTTTTATAATCCATGATTGCTATTTTTCCACCAGGTTTTATAATTCTTTTTAATTCCTCAACAGTTTCATCTAATTTTCTAACTGCTTTAAAACCATGGAAAACATTGATCATTAAAATAACATCCATTGAGTCATCATCAACATCCACATGATCGGTTAAATCTCCAAGAAGCGGAACTAAATTTGAAATATTATGTTCCTCCCTATATTTACTTAAATCTTCTATAGATGGCTCATATATATCTACCGCATATACTGTTCCATCATCATCCAATATTTTTAAAGCCTCAATTGATGCATGACCATCTCCACATCCTGCATCCATAAAATTCTCATCACCTTTAAGATTCAAGCTATTGATAATCTCATTTGCATTTAAGAATGATTCACTTGAAAAACCTTGAACCCTATGTCCATTTGCTGGAGTCATGTTAGCTTTTCCTGCCATAATTTCACCATAATATTTTTAATAATTGTAAATCTTTATTTAATAATAGTCTGTTTAATACATTATATAACTATTTACATATCGATAATGGAAATATAAATGTAAAAAAATAATATCAGATTTATAAATGTATTTTAATTAAATTCGGAAATATTAAAATTTGTAAAAAAAGTGTTTAAAAAAGAGTAAATATTTTTTAAGAGCAAGAATCGTTTTTTTAAAATTGAGTGAAAAAAAACAAATAGAGGAAAAATTAGTATTTTAATCCTCTTTTTAAGTAATCCCTAGTACCGGTATCTTCGAACTCGGTAAATGGTAATGGTGTATCTGTGTTATCAATGCCACTGTAGTAATCAAATTCATCTCTGATTTTTTGGTTGACAGTAGCCCAGATTTTAGATACTGGAATTTCACATGGACATACTTCACTACATTGGCCACAGTTAGTACAAGCATCTGCCATATGTACCATACGAGTTAAATGGAAGAATGGTGCCGCAGGGGTGTATCCGCCAGGTACCCATTCAGGACCATCTGCTTCAAGACAGCAGTCTTCACAGAAACAAAGTGGACATGCTTCACGGCATCCGTAACATTTCATACATTTGGATAATTGGCCTTTATACATCTTTAAAACATCAAGAATATCACCAGTGGTACCAGCAAAGTCTTTTTCTCTTTGTTTTGATGCATTTTTAACCATCACATTATCGATTTTCTCACGGATTTCAATACCTTTTGGAATAGGTTCGGCAACTTCAATAAGTCCTGCATCGGTTACTTTATTTAAAACATCTGCACCCTTTTCAGAACAGACCTCTACAAAGGTAGCTTTACCTGATAATTCCCCAATAACTCCCCAGTTACCTAATGCTAAATCTGCATTGGTTGGGATGTTCATGGTACATCTTTGACAGTTTTCACGTCTACCTTTACCTTCTTTTTCAAGGTCATCTATTTTAAACGCTTTTTCAGTTCCGTCGGCATAACCCATTACAAGTTTACCTTTTTCAATTTCCTCTTTTACAATCTTGGTAGGATCCATTTCATAGACTTCTTTAATCATTTTAATGGTATCTACAGGAGGCATAGTTCCTCCACAGTTTACACCAATCATGATTACATTATCTTCTATGATCTTACCTTTTCTCATTAATTCCCTAATGGTCATAGCATCACAAGGTTTACATGTGATTGCTACTTTCATGTCTCTTGCACCATCTAAGTATTTACTTAAGAATTTAGCTAAGTTTAATGTACCGCAGTGAAGGGAACCTGCAGATTTGATTACATCTTCAGGGTCAGTAATAAGAATTGGTTGTGCATCGTATAAATCCCATCCTTCTTCTACAGCAACAACAGCATCAACGATACCCTCTTCAAGTAAGTATTTCATGATTGTTGTAACTGCTCCACCATATTCTCCTTTTTCTTTAATTGCATCATTAGCAGAGTATGCATATGCCATGTCATTTACTTTGAATGTCATCTAAATCTACTCCTCGATTTTTTCAACTTTAATAGCACAAGCTTTAAGTTCTACCATTTTAGATTTAGGATCAAATGAATCAGAGTTAGTTAACATATTTGCAGCACATTCTGAGAAGTGCATAGGGATATTAACAATACCAGGTTTAATATCGTCAGTAACTCTAGCAGGGATATCAATAGTTCCTCTTCTTGAACTTGCTCTTACTATCTCTTTATCAAGAATACCTAATTTATTAGCATCTTCAGTACTTATTTCAATATATCCTGTTTTTACCTCATTATCTAAAGTTTCACATCTTCTAGTCATTGCTGCATGGTAATGGAATAAAAGACGTGTGGTAGTTAAGAGTAAAGGATATTCTTCATCAGTTTTTTCAACAGGTCCTAAGTGTTCTAAAGGTTGGAATATAGCTAATCCATCAGGATGTGAGAATTTTTCTTCATACATCAATGGACCACATGGATCATCTTCGCTTAAACAAGGCCAGTGGCATGCTTCAGGAGTATCTAATCTATCAGAGGTAATACCATGCATAACTGGTGCAACTTCTCTGATTTCTTCCCAAATATCTTGAGCAGTTTCATAATGGAATTGTTCAGGATGTGCATCTGGTCCCATTTTTTGAGCTAAAGCTTCCATAATCTTCCAATCTAACATAGCTTCACCAGGTGGGTCTTGAGCTTTACGGACTCTTTGAACACGTCTTTCACCATTGGTGAAAGTACCATCTTGTTCACCCCATCCTGCTGCAGGGAATACAACATCTGCTACTTGTGCAGTATCAGTTAAGAATAAATCTTGTACAATTAACATGTCTAAGTTAGCTAATGCCTTTCTAGTATGGTTAATATCAGCATCAGATAGCATAGGGTCTTCACCAGGTATGTATAAAACTTTTAAATCACCATCGTATGCAGCATTCATCATTTCAACTAAAGTTAATCCTGGAGTTGTACTCATATTTACTCCCCAGTAATCATTCATCCAAGCAGTAGTTTCAGGATCTTTTACTTTACGATAACCTGCATAATCAGTAGGTAATGCACCCATATCACAAGCACCTTGTACGTTGTTTTGTCCTCTTAATGGGTTTACACCAGTACCTTCTCTACCAAGGTTACCGGTTAACATTGCCATGTTAGCAGTGGACATTACGTTATCTACACCGTGTGAGTGTTCGGTAATACCTAATGAGTATACGATAGCTGCTTTATCAGCTTTAGCATAGCCAATTGCAATTTCTTTAATCAAGTCTTTATCAGCTTCAGTAATTTCAGCAACAGTGTCTAAGTCGTATTTTTCAACAACTTCCTTAAATGCTTCATAGTTTTTGGTTCTGTTCTTGATGAATTCCTCATCTTCAAGACCTTCATCTATGATGATTTTCATCATACCATTTAACAAAGCTACGTCAGTACCTGATTTAAATTCAAGGTATACATCAGCAATTCTTGCAGTAGGAGTATAACGAGGATCAATTACTACAATTTTTGCACCGTTATTTTCTTTTGCTCTAATTAATTTACGTCCAAATAATGGGTGAGCTTCCATACTGTTTGCACCGATAACAATAATGTAATCTGATTGTTCAATGGAATCAAATCCATTAGTCATAGCACCTGAACCAAAGGTGTTAGCAAGTCCTGCTACAGTAGGACCGTGACAAATACGTGCACAGTGATCTACATTATGAGTACCAACTGCTACTCTTGCAAATTTCTGTGTTACATAGATGTTTTCGTTAGGTGAACGTGCACATGCATAGAAACCGATTTTATTAGGATCTTCAGCTTTTACTTCGTTTAATTTATTTGCAACTTTAGTTAAAGCTTCATCCCAAGTAGCTTCTCTTAATTCTCCATTTTCCCTAATTAAAGGAGTAGTTAATCTATCTTCTCTATTAATAAATTGATATGAAAAGTTTCCTTTTGGACATAATTTTCCTGAGTTAACAGGGTTTCTTTTCCATGGTTCAACACCACAGACTTTACCGTCCTTAACGACGAGGTTTAGTCCGCAACCAGTTCCACAAAATGGACATATGGTTGGAACATATTTAATCTCAACCATTTTATAATCTCCATATTAAATTATAATTCTAATCCAAATAATTTAAAAATAAAAGCTGTAGAAAAAATGTTAGCACTCTATAACATTTAGTGTTTAGTTAATACAGCTTTTTTATTGTCTAGTTATTCTCTAATATAAACAAGGTAGTATATACAAGCTACAAATAGTGCCCCACCAACTATGTTACCAATAGTTACAGGAATTAAGTTGTTTACAAACATATCAGCCCAGGTAATTTTAGCACCACAGAAAATACCTAAAGGAATGAAGAACATATTTGCTACACTGTGCTCAAATCCGATAGTAACGAAAGCCATAATTGGGAACCAGATACCGAAGATTTTACTTATTACATCATCAGATGCAACAGCTAACCAACAAGCCAGACATACAAGCCAGTTACAACCGATTCCTCTAAGGAAAGCTTGTGTCCATGTGAGTGATGCAGTTGCTTTTCCAGCAGCCATGAATTTTGCACCACCTAATGCTTTAGTAGTAGCTACAGTTACTGCTCCAGCTTTAAATGGGTCAGCAGACATTATTCCAGTACAATATGCTAATACATATGCTACAAACAATCCACCAACTAAGTTGAAAATCCAACTAATAACCCAGTTTTTACCTAATCCTCCCCATGAGTTTTTACCACTTAATGCACCCATGGTCATGTATAGACAGTTTCCAGTGAATAAGTCAGATCCACAAATAATAACCATTATTAAACCTACAGGGAACACTGCCCCGAATACAAATTTGCTTAAACCAATTGGATATCCTGCAGCTGTCATTCCTGCATTTGCAATCTCAGCTAATAATCCACCGAATGCAATGTATGCACCTGCAAGAAAACTTAATAATATTGCGTCACCTACAGAAGCATTAGCCTTTGCTCCACCAGTATTTGCTACTGCTGCAGCTACTTCTTTAGGAGATTTTAATGAACTCATTCTCTCAACCTCTTTTTTTATCTTATATTTCTTTTCATAATACAGGGGGTATCATATTTCTCCCACAAAATATGAAACAGTTACAAGTATTATACTACTATCTTTCAACATGTATTAATAAAGACTTTTTTATTTGATTCAAATAAAAAATTTTATATATGGTGAATTGATAATATTAATTATTATAATTAAAAATCATTATAATTTCTATTTTTTTCAGATAATATTTTCAAAATAACTTATAATCTTGTTTTATTTTTCAATTATAAAGGTTAAAAATTCTTTAAACTAATGTTTTACATTGAATTTAATATCTTTTTTCAATATAAATCAATTTTCTTTAATTTTTAATATTTTTTAATAATTTCCACAAATCGTGATAAACCATGATAGATTTTTTGAAAATAGATTTTTTAAGAATCTTAAAAAAACTTGTTTATGAGGGTTTTTCAATAAATTAATCGTTATGAAACTATTTTTATATCGATATTTTAGGAAGTTCAAAAAACCATTTACATATTAACATTATCATGATAAATCATTATAAAACATCTGCTTTTTAAAGATTTCAAAAAAAATTTATTTAATTTAATGGATTTATTTGATAAAAAAGAGCATTATCAAGTGATTTTTATATATAAAAACTTTTAACTTTATTTATTATATCAGTTAAACCAATTACAAACCTTATAACATATATGATATCTATAAATTAAATTTATATTAAATTAAAATCTATAAGAAGATAAAAAATAATAAAAAAAATTCTAATATAAAACAGCTATAAAATAAGAAAGATGATTTTTAAATAAAAAATTAGAAAATAGAAAATAAGATTGCAGCATTAAAATCAAAAATAGCTACAATTAAATTGATAATTTAATTTTGACTTGCTTTTTTAACAGGTGGAACATATGATTTAAGGAGTAATGATAAACTAATTACTGTAACAGAACTTAATGCCATTGCTAAAGCAGAAAATTCTGGTCTGAAAAGTATACCATAAGCAGGATATAATACTCCAGCTGCAAGTGGGATTAAGATTGCATTGTATGCAAATGCCCAGAAAATGTTTTCCTTAATTCTAGTCATTACCTTTTTAGATATTTGGACAGAAGCAACAACATTTTCAAGATCACCTTCCATAAGTACTATATCACCACTTTCCATAGCAACATCAGTACCTTCACCTAATGCAATACCAATGTCTGCACCTGTAATAGCTGGTGCATCATTTATTCCATCACCAACGAATAAGACTTTACCTTTTTCATTGTCTTTTTGAAGTTCCTCAACCTTGTCTAATTTTTCATTAGGAAGTACATCACTTACAACATGATCTATTCCAACCTTATCTGCCACAACATGTGCGGTTTTACCATTATCACCGGTTACCATATAGGTATCAATGTCCATGTCATGAAGTTGGCTAATTGCATTTGCGGAGTTATCTTTAATTTTATCCATTAAGGTTAAAATTCCAGATACTTTCTTATTAACAGCTAGGAAAACAGCTGTTTTTGCTTCAGATACAAACTTGTCAAATTCTTCAAGATTATCAGATGGTATTTCCACATCATTTGCTTCAAGTAAAGCTTTATTTCCAACTAAAACCTCTTCATTATTGATAGATCCTTTAAGTCCTTTACCTGTTACATTTTCAAAATCTTCAACGTCGAATATTTGAGTATTGTTTTCAGTCCCATAATTTACAATTGCATTTGCAATTGGATGGTTAGAGTTTTTCTCAATACTTGTAACATAGGATAAAACATCAACATCTGAATCATTTAATGTTACCACATCAACAACTTCAGGTTTTCCTTGAGTAATAGTTCCAGTTTTATCAAACACTGCAACATTCACCTTTTCAGATGTTTCTAAAGTTTCACCATTTTTAATAAGGATCCCATATTCTGCTGCTCTTCCAACACCTACAGTTACAGCAGTAGGAGTTGCAAGTCCTAATGCACATGGACATGCTACAACTAAAATTGAAATCATTGTAGTAAGTGCAAACAATAAAGTTGAACCTAATACAAAATACCATAAAGCAAATACCACAAGGGCAATTGTGATAATTACAGGTATAAATACACTAACTACCCTATCTGCAAATCCTTGAACAGGTGGTTTTGAGGATTGTGCTCTTTCTACAAGTTCAATGATTTGTGATAAGAGAGTGTCTTTACCTATCTTTTTAGCCTGTATCTTTATGATACCGTCCTGATTTATAGTACCTGCAAATACATCTTCACCTTTCTCTTTAAGTTTTGGTACAGGTTCACCATTGATCATTGATTCATCTACATAGGATTTACCTACCACCACTTCACTGTCTGCAGGAACTTTTTCACCAGGTTTGACAAGTAGGATATCATCTATTTGGATATCCTCAATAGGTATTTCCTCTTCACTTAATGTGTTTCCTTTCTCATCAATTGTAACCTTAATAGCTGTTTTAGGCTGAAGACCTATTAATGATTTAATTGATGAGGAGGTTCTTCTTTTAGCTTTAGCTTCTAGGTATCTACCAATCATTAAAAACGCAGGAAGCATTAAAGCAGTATCATATAACATGAAACTTGAATCAAGTACGATTCCAAATGTTCCAAGAACACTGGATCCGTATGCTACCAGTATACCCATGGTATACATTACATCCATATTAAGACTTTTATGGAATACACCAGTAAGACCTGCTTTAACAATTGGATATGCCACATATATAAATGGGATAATTGATATGATCAATGATAGTTCACCCATAGTCAGGTATGGAACCATTACATGTGCATACATAATGTACATCAAGAGTCCTGAGAAGATTAAACCTACAACAATCCTATTTCTTTTTTCTTTAAGGTCCTTTTCATAGATTTCCTCTTCGTCATGTTCATTAAGGTCTCCTTCAAGTCCAAGATATTCGAAACCAAAATCCTCTATAGCCTTTCCCATTTCATCTACAGAGATTTGATTATGGTCATATTCAACAGTTACAATACCAGTAGTCAAGTCAGCATGAACCTTGAATACACCATCCTTTCTCATTAAACCTTTTTCAATAGTTAGTACACATGACGCACAATGCATACCATGAGTTCTAAGTTTAACTTCATCGGTCCTAACCTTATAACCAAGACCACTTACAGTTTTATCAATATCGTCAATGGACACTTTCTTAGAATCCATTACAACATGTGCCTTCTCTGAGTTTAAATCAACACTAGCCTCGTCAATACCTTCTACATTATTAAGTGATTTTTCAATTGAAACAGCACATGATGCACAATGCATTCCTTCTATTGGAAGATCCATTGTTTTTGTCTTAGCCATTTCCTCCTCCTATCCTTATATAATCAGATAAATCCATTAGCCTATATTTGATCGTCTAAAATCTTAGACAATAAATATAAATAATGAATGGATTTAATTCCCTTTGATTATATAAAAATCAATATTATAATTTACACTTACCCATATCAATAATATAATAATTGTTATATTGAAAAATCTGGATTTCTAAATTTTAATTAAAATAATTAAAAAATAAAAAAAAAGAGATTCAATCTACTTTAAATCCTGCATCCTCTACAGCTTCTTCAATATCTGCATCAGTTACTTTATCAGTATCATAGTCAATAATTACATTATTATCTTCTAAACTTGCTTTAGCATTATCTACACCGTCTAAATCGGTTAAAGATAGTTCAACAGCTTTTACACAGTTAGGACAATGCATTCCTACAACACTTACTTCTTTAGTTTCTTTTGCCATAATTTTGCCTCCAATAATATTAATTATTAATTAAAAATTAATAACAAATAATACTTCCAAATATAATATAATTTTCATACACCATAAATATATGGTATACATTCATAGATTTAAATATATCATATGAATATTAATTCATATAAGAATTGTTTATTCTAGTATATAAACCTATTTTTTTAGTCATACCTAAAAAACTTTTTGGTACTTATACCATTTAAAGTTTGAAAAGGATTATTAATTATATCCCCAATTAAAACTAGAAAATTCATAAACAATTTAAAAATAGAGACTCATTATAGTTGATTAATTAAAAAAAGCTTAAAATAGCTAAAATATTTATAAAAGGTTTAATTATTAAAGAATAATAAAAAATAGTGAAAATATGATTGTCTAATTAAGATAATCATTTATAACAAGGTAATGGTTTCCTCATCACTGTTTACCTCTACTTTTCTACCATTAACTAACTGATCAGTGTTATCTGGTGAATCCACCATTGGAATATCTGACATAATAGCTCCGGTAGCAATAATCGGTTCTGCTTTAAGACATATAATAGCCTTTGGTGCAGTGTTATTCTTCATCATCTGAAAAATCACATAAGAGCCTACTGTAGAACCCTTACCACCCGGAATAAACAATATCTTATCTTTAATGGACTGGCCTTTTAATTCATGTTTAATATCTATAACTTTACCGGTTTCAGGATCTACTCCACCTAAAAAACTAATGGGTTCACTACTTACAAGCAATTCTCCTTCTGCTTTACCTTTTGCTATTTTTCTACAATGTATCATAATATCCCTAAGTACAAAAAATATTGAATCTGAATATAATTATAATAAGGTATCTAATTTAAATCATATAATTTTTTTCTTAAAATATGAGATTCTATAAAATACCCGATAATCTAGACAACATCAACCTTCATAATCTCACGTAAAACTGCAGTTGCATATGAGCCTTTATTAATTGAGAACTCCACAATAATTCCATCATCACAGGCTTCCGCATGAGTGTCCCATACCCTAAATCTCATGGAACGTCTTAAACCATGACTCCCTAATTTCGGCATCTTCGGACATTCAAAGTCTTCCTTTTTAAGGCCATATTTGTCTAAGACTTCCCTTTCCATTTCACCTACCTTAGCACCTGCAAAAGGAACCTTGGTACCATATAGCGGACAGGTCGGATTTGCTTTAAATTCCTTGATTAACCTGTCATATTCCTCGGGACTTTTATCCCTTATGATGGCCTCATCATCATCTATTATAATATCCCCTTCAACATATGAATTAATGCCCATCTCAACCCTTCTGGATACAACATCATTAAACAGATATGATTGGTATGCATGTACAAACATTCTCTGAAGAGGTTTTGGAAGGGCAAGCAATGCACTTTTATATGATTTATCATTGAGCTGGCCGAACTTATTATAGTCATGGATAAGCTGTCTTAGCATCATCTTCTCATAGCGCATTCCACCATGCATCAATTCCAATGATTCCTCCATATTGCCGTCGTCATATGCCTGTCTTGCTTTAATACTGTCTGGTGATTCGTCCATACATGGATGGCCTATATATAAATCCACAGCCTTTTTAAGATCATTCTGGATGAGTGCCTCACCTACAAGATGTGTTGATGTCCTAGGTTTTCCAAATCTCTGCCATCCGAAATAGTTTGGAACACCTGTAATCTCCAATTGGCTTAAGATTTCCTTAGCCCTGTTTGAGGCATCCTCAAAAGAAGTGATATCATCATTGAATGGAATATCCTTGATTTTGATTCTGAACTTATTGCCTTTCAACTGTCCCATTCTAAGTTTTTTACGTCCCCTTACAACCTTTAAAAATTTGGTATTATGAATGGTATCACTTAAAGCCAAAACCTCATTGAGTTTCTCATCGGATTCCATATTGGATATACATATCCACTGACGGGTTGAAGCTCTTTTATCCTTCATTCCTGCAAAACCCATACGTTTACGGCTTATATGTAAATCTCTTGCAATATCCAACAAAACATCCAATGTTGTTCTTCCAACCTTCTCAATCCATATCCAAATATTGGGCCCTTCACCAGTAGGTTCTATTTCAGGTATCTCCTCAACATAGAAATCCTCATAGGAATTTCTAATAGTTCCACCAATACCTGGATTATCTGTAACATATGTATTTGCATTAAGCATGATATCTAAACCTTAGATTAACTAATAATCTTTTAAAAACTAAAAAATAGTTATGCCCTGGCCGGGATTTGAACCCGGGGAATAGGATCCGCAATCCTACGTGTTATCCAAACTACACCACCAGGGCATATGATGTAAATAAAATTAGTAGAATAATTTCCTTAATAAAAATAAAATTTCAACATAAAACTATTTGTAAATTATAATATTTAAAAGTATATTATAGAATCATTGTTTTTTCCATACCCTAAACAGGAAAACAGTATTGAAGAGGAATATTTCAAGTGTAACCAATCAGAATCAAATACTTACGATTAGGCTAAATCTGTAGTTTCCAACAAAACGGCTGGCGGAATTATAGTTATCCTGATTGATCTCACCCCTTGAGGACAATATCCTACCATTAACCATAAATCTATAGTTTTTATCCATTCCAATCTGGTTGAAGAAACTATCGGCAATAACCTTTGATGTTTGAAATGATTCTTTAGAGTTGTTAGCCTCCCTTAGATTTAGATAAATCTGATTTGTTATGGAATCATCCATGCCGTCAGATGTGGACATCAACTCCAATATATCTTCTGCATCATAATAATCAGATATGACATTATCATAATTATCCAGGGTATCCAGATTAGTTAAAGATGAAAAGGACATGAAGAGAATGATTATTAAACAGATAGCCAATATGCCATCAACAATTGAATAAAATCCCCTGTTATCCTCTTTAAACTCTTTAAATTTCCTATCAAAGTTAAATCCTATAGTTATATACTTATGATTCATGATAATGATTTGAAAAATGTTAGAACTTAAGAATTCATTAAATCCTTAAATCCATCAATCTTCATTAATTTTTTAGAAACAATACCTCTAAATTAAAGTTAATAATTATTAATAATTGTTTTACCTGATTAAGACCTTGCATTATTTCTAATATAATCGATTACCCTTTCCTTTTTACGTATTGATTCATCGGCCGCTTTTTGAACCTTATCCTTCATCTTCTCAAAGTCCTCAGGAGTTGTATCCCCCACTAGTTTTTTAATCTTTGTATAAGCCGCTTCCCTAAATAATGGTGTTAGGGTTGTTTCAGAACCGTCATCCTCAACAAGTCTTGGACTACCTTCACTATCGACTACACCTATTTGATCTATCTTTACGCCAACATCTGATACAGCCTTTACAACATCATCGGATATTTCAGGAGGTACAATTAACATCAATGAATCTGTGGAAACACCTAATGGATCTATGTCCAATGTATCCAACATGTTTAAAACATTAGGAGCCACCAATGATTTGATCTTCTCATGGTCAAATTTTAAACCTACACCAGTGGTTGATGAGATTTCATGTGCGTCTCCACGTAATCCCCCATTGGTTACATCTGTCATTGCATGGATATCCTTTACAAGATCATTGTTAAATATTGCATTTGAAGCCTTTACAAAGGACACATTTAAGGTATCCCATACAACATCAAAGAAACCATTATACAGTGCGGTAGTTGTAATGGTTCCTCCACCTGCTCCCTCTGTCATGAGAATGATATCACCGTCAGTTGCACCTTTCCTTGCAGTTGGTGGATAAGGTGATACACCGACACTTCCAACGGCACTTACAAGTCTGTCTCCAATAACCATGTCTCCACCTACACGTAATGTACTACCTGCCACAAGTGGAACATCCAAAAGTTCTGATACGGCACATACACCTGCTGTAAAATCAAACAATTTACCTACATCACCATCATCTGCAAGGTGAAGATCGCTTAATATAGATACCGGATTAGCCCCCATTACACATACATCCCTTAATGTTGCACGTGTTACATGGAAACCCCCTAGAAAAGGATAGTCACTAAGTCTTGAATGTACCCCGTCCACTGCAGTTGTAACATATACATCATCACCTTCTGCAGGTACCTTTACCACCCCACCATCATCTTGGGCTGATGGATTTACCTCAGATGCTGTATTTGTACTGGATACAATTTGGGCTATTCTTCTGTGTACAAAGAAATCCCCTGCTCCACGGGAACCTACCCCCATTTTACCCATGGTTACATCTGCCTTTGGAGGAGACATAATATCCTTTAAAAATTCATCATCACTTTCATTAACCTTAAGTGTTGTTTTAACTTCATCAATAACACTCCGAGCCATTAAAAGAGAACGTTCCTCATCAATATCCTTATATTCTCTTATCCTTTCTGCTAAGACATTCTTTAATGTTTCTTCATTAGTATTATCTATTCTTGCTCTTACAAATCCTTCAATATCCATATTCACACCAAGCTCGAATAAGCTTTTTAATCAATTGAAAAAATAAAAAATAATGAATTATTAAATGTATTTATTAAGTCTTTTAAGTATTTCTAATCCATTTATACTAATTAAACCGATTTAACTCTAAATTAGAAAATAATTGAATTATCCACTGTCATATTTAGAAAAGTTCCAAAATAAAAATACAATTTAATAGTTTATCAAATAATTTTAAGTTTAATTTTAGATTTAATAAATTTTATGATTAGAGTTTTTAAAAATATCATAAATTTATAAAAAAAATTCCGATTTAAAAATTTAACATACCTTATGATTAGAGCTTCTAAAAAATATCCCATAATTATAAAAAAAAATATTGACTTGAAAACAGCTTAAATTAAAAAAAATAGTTACTGATGAATTTCTATGGTTTTTAAGAAATTTAAAATATAAAACATGAAAATTATCTTTAAAATTATAAAGGTCTATGATAGATTGACCTGAACTGGATATGGTTTTAAAATAAGTAAAAATAAAAAAGGATTTTCAATTAGAATAATTGAAAATAGCCTCTATAAAAATGCAAGGTAAACCTAATCCTTAAGGTTTACAAAGTTTTTAAGTATTTTAAGACCATGTGCCCCACTTTTTTCTGGATGGAACTGTGTTGCATATACATTGTCACGCCATAATGCTGCAGTTAAATCAAAACCATAGTCACAGGTTCCAACAATCACATCCCTATCATCAGGTTCAACATAATAGGAGTGTACAAAGTAGAAATATTTACCATCCATACCCTCAAGTATTGGACATGGTTTGATAAGATCCAATTTATTCCATCCCATATGAGGTATTTTACGACCTGGAGGCAATATCTTCACATGACCTGGAAACACACCTAAACCCTTAACATCAGGTGTCTCATCACTAGTTGAAAGAAGTACCTGAAGACCTAGACAGATACCTAAAAATGGTTTTCCATCATTGATATGCTCGTGAATTACATCCCTGAAAGGTTCGATATTTCCCATTGCTGAACCAAAGGAGCCTACACCTGGAAGCACCAAATATTCGGCATCGGCTATTTTCTCAGGATTGTCTGTAATCTCAACATCTACCCCAATCTTTTTAAAACCATTTGATATACTTCTAAGATTTCCACTTTTATAATCAATAATTGTAATCATTTTCTCCACAGCCATAATAATACAGAATAACTATTCTCAACCACAAAAGTCCATTAACACAATAATTTTAAAAAATGAATCCCTTAAAGCATGGTCATATTTAAAAATGGATCATTCAAAGTGCAAATACCTAATCCTTAATTGTATTAATCAACAAAATATCCTAAAAGATATAAACCAATAATTATCCCTAAATTTTAAACCTTAGTAATATTTTATTTAAAATAGATTAAAAAACTTACTAAAAAAATTAGACTTTATTAAAAAAAATCAGTTAAGAATGGAAAAGAGTAATAAACTCTTATAGAACATAAATAGAAAATAGTTAAATAAGCTATAAATAATGTTTATAAGAGCGAAAAATAGTTGGATATAATCCATAATTGAATTTTTATAATATAAAACAAGTAAAACAACTTATAAATAGCCATAAACCAAAAATAGCCAAATATAATTTATAATATTAAATAATATAAACTATATCTGAAACATTTAGGTTTTAATCCTCGTTTTGCCAATCTATAATAGATCTTATCATCATTCCAAAGTCGGAATCAACAATTGAATCTACACCAAGTGTTTTTGAATGGGCATCAAGTTCTGCTACAACATGGT
>JBJEIL010000016.1:0-3601 GCA_051876995.1 Methanobrevibacter sp.
CAGCAGATGGAATCGTAAGAAAAACAGACGAAATCAGACCTAGAATTGAAACTGCTACTTTTGAATGTAGAGGATGTACTAAAAAATACGAAGTAGAACAAACATCACAGAATCACATAGTAGAACCATCAATGTGTCCAAACTGTGGAGGGAGATCATTTAGGCTACTTCAAGAGGAATCACATTACATTGATACTCAGACTGCACGTATGCAGGAACCTTTAGAAAACCTGTCTGGAGGTACTGAACCTAAACAAATGTTAATGGTTCTTGAAGATGATCTTGTAGATGAACTTAACCCCGGAGACAAGGTTAGAATAACCGGAGTTTTAAAAACATTCCGGGAAGATAGAAGCGGTAAATTTAAAAATTACATATATGTTAACCATATTGAACCATTAGAACAAGAATTTGAAGAATTAAAAATTAGTGAAGAAGATGAGGAAAAGATCATTGAATTATCACAGGACCCCCACATTTATGATAAGATTATAAAATCTACAGCACCTTCCATTAGAGGATACCGTAATGTCAAGGAAGCAATTGCACTACAATTATTTGGAGGAGCTGCAAAAGTCTTAGAGGATGATACTAGATTAAGGGGAGATATCCATATTCTTATTGTAGGAGACCCAGGTATCGGTAAATCCCAGATTCTTAAATATGTTTCCAAATTAGCTCCTAGAAGTATTTACACCAGTGGTAAAGGTACAACCGGAGCAGGTTTAACTGCAGCTGCAGTAAGAGATGAACTAGGAGGATGGTCTCTTGAAGCAGGTGCACTTGTACTTGGAGATCAGGGAAATGTATGTGTTGATGAATTGGATAAAATGAGAGAGGAAGACAGATCAGCACTTCACGAAGCTTTAGAACAACAAACCGTAAGTATTGCAAAAGCAGGAATTATGGCGACTTTAAACTCAAGATGTTCAGTACTTGCAGCAGCAAACCCTAAATTTGGAAGATTTGATAGATATAAAGCATTAGCAGAGCAAATTGATTTACCATCACCAATTTTATCCCGTTTTGATTTAATATTTGTAATTGAAGATAAACCGGATGTTAAAAACGATTCAGAATTAGCACAACATATTCTTGATATTCACCAGAAAAACTCCGTTGAATATGCAATCGAACCGGATTTACTTAGGAAATATATTGCTTATGCACGTAAGAATTCAAATCCAAAATTAACCAATGAGGCAATGGATGTTTTAAAAGAATTTTATGTATCAACCAGGAATAGTTCCTCTGAAGAACAGGGACCAGTTCCAATTACAGCAAGACAATTAGAGGCTACTATTCGTTTAGCAGAGGCTAGTGCAAAAATAAGATTAAAAGACGAAGTTGAAGCTGAAGATGCTAAGGAGGCAGTTAAACTTCAAATGGCTTGTCTTAAAGAAGTAGGTGTTGATCCCGAAACTGGAGAAATCGATATTGATAAAGTTGAAGGAAGAACCCCAAGTTCAGACAGGGATAAAATGCAGAAAGTAATCGAAGAAATAAGTAGCCTACAAGAGGAATACGGTGATCAAGCACCATTAAATGTTTTAATATCCAATCTCGAAGACAATTATAATATTAGTGAAGACAAAGCAGAACGTATTATACGCACTCTTAAACAAAAAGGAGTTATCTATGAACCAAGTCATGGATATTTAAAACGTGTATAAAGATTTTAAATAAAATTGAATATATTAAATTAGATTTTTCTAAATACCATAAGAATCATTTAATTTAATTCAATTTAAATAAGTAAAACTCAATTTCCTTTATTACATTTTTAAGTAGGAATAGAAGAAATGTTGAATTTTAAAAATTTTTCATAAATTAAATAAAAAACTATTAAAATTATAATAATATTTTAAAAAAAATAATAATCATTATATAATTATAAAAATATATATAAAAATATAGATTATGAGATGGATATAGGTAATTATTATGGAAATGATGAAGAAATCAATTAATGCGATTTTAGCTAACATTAATACTGCAACAAAATATTTAGATGAAGATACAATTGAAGAGTTTTTAAATGGAATTTTAAATGCCAATAACGTCTTTTTAATGGGTGCTGGAAGAAGTGGTCTTGTTGCAAGGGCATTTGCAATGAGGTTGATGCATCTTGGAATAAGTACATATGTTATAGGTGAGACAATTACCCCTGCAATTAATGAAGGGGATTGTTTAATTGCAGTTTCAGGTTCAGGTGAAACAGAATCAATTGTTGCTGCAGTAAAGAAGACAATTGAAAGAAAAGCATTTGTAATGTCTTTAACCTCAAATGAAGATTCCAGTATTGCGAAATGTTCTAAAACCCATATTTATATTAAAGGAAGAAATAAAGAAGATATTGATAAAGAATCAGAAAGTGAGGATTATACCAATAGACAGATTGAAGGAAATTATACTTTCTTTACACCATTAGGTACTGCTTTTGAAATAACCTCCCTTGTTTTCTTAGATGGACTTATAACAGAACTTATGGGAAAAATGGGTAAAACTGAAGCAGATCTTAAAGCAAGACATGCGAAACTAGAATAAATTTATTTATTATTCAATTTATTTAAAACTATTTTTAAATTAAAAACTTCATTTTATTTTATTGCATAAAATTGAAGATTCAAGAAAAAATATTTTATTAGAATAATATAAAATAAACTTAATATATTTAATAAAAATCTATTTTTAAAAGAACTTTAAAAATTTATTAGAAAATAATAAAATATAAGTTATATTAATAAGTGATTAAAATTATAGTTATATTTAGTATATTTTATAAATAATCTTAAATCAGATAATATTTTTATTAATATTTTTAATTTAGTTATCATTATTATTTAATCATTAAGAACCTAAAGGAGTGATATTCATGGAAGATAAAGAATATGAAAAATTATTAAATAGAGCAATTGACGAATTACCTCCAGAAGTATTCGAAACAAAAAGGTTTAAAATACCAAGAGCTTACTCTGATATTCAAGGAAACAGAACTTTTATTAAAAACTTTAAAGATGTTGCAGAAAAATTAAACAGAGATCCACAACATTTATTAAAATATTTATTAAGAGAGTTAGGTACTGCAGGAAACCTTGAAGGAGGAAGAGCAATCCTACAAGGTAAATTTACCCATTATTTAATTAATGAAAGAATTGAAGATTATGTTGACAAATATGTTATTTGCCATGAATGTAATAGACCAGATACTATTATTGTAAGGGAAGACAGAATCTTCTTACTTAAATGTTTAGCTTGTGGTGCTAGAGCTCCAGTTAAACCATTATAAATTCTTTATTTTTTTATTTTTAATATCTTATTTATTCTTAAACTTCTTAATTAAATTTTTTGATGTGTGGTTATGTTTTGTCCAGAATGTGGTAGTTCTGATAAAGAGATGATTGGTAATATTTGTATTGACTGTTTTTTAAAAGATTATCAATTCTTAAAAATACCTGAAAACATTAAGATTACAGTATGTAAACATTGTAATGCTAAATATTATCAAGGAAAATGGATTGATGAGGATATTCCTGAAGAGGAAATAATTTACCGTACACTTGAAGATAATATCGAAATAGATGATATGATTGAAGATGAA
>JBJEIL010000017.1:0-16567 GCA_051876995.1 Methanobrevibacter sp.
TTGGATGTAAGTCTTAAATATGATGCAGTTAAACAGGGAAAGGTAGATTGTATTGATGTATACACTACAGATGGTAGAATATATGATTCAAATCTTACGATACTTGAGGATGATAAAGGATTCTTCCCATCATACTATTGTTGTTCAGTTATAAGGGAAGAAACCCTAAGGGAGCATCCAGATTTACTTCCTGTATTAAATAAGCTTCAGGGTAAAATCTCTACAAAAGAAATGATGGAGATGAACTATGAGGTTGATGTTGAGAAGAAAGATCCTAAAGAAGTTGCTCATAATTTCTTAGTTAAAAAAGGATTAATATAGGTGATAATATGAGTGAAGATAATATTATTGAATTTCATCATATTAAAAAATCATATGGGGATAATGTAATCATTCCTGACTTAAATCTTAATGTTGAAAGGGGAGATTTTCTAACTGTTATTGGAAGTTCCGGATGTGGTAAAACAACTATGTTAAAGATGATTAATCGTCTTATAACTCCGGATAGTGGTGAAATATTAATCGATTCTAAAAATATTGAGGATATGGATCTAATTAAATTAAGATGTAGTATCGGATATTCTATTCAAGGAACTATGTTATTTCCCCATTTAACTGTTGGTGAAAATATTTCTTATGTTCCCGATTTAATTGAAGAAGATAAAAAAAGGGACCGTAAATATAGGAAAGGTAAAAAGGTGGAGTTTAAACGTTCTAAAGAGGAGAAGGCAGAGGATGAAGCTAATGAAATTGAAAAAAATAAGAAGATTTCTCAGTGGTTAAAAATCGTAGGTCTTGACGAATCAATTCTCAATCGTTTTCCTCACGAATTATCGGGTGGTCAGAAACAGAGAGTGGGAATTGCAAGAGCTCTTGCAGCCTCTCCTAAAATTCTTCTTATGGACGAACCTTTCGGTGCCGTTGATGAAATTACAAGAAGACAACTACAAGAGGAAATCAAAAGAATCCATAGGGAAACAGGTATTACAATTATTTTTGTAACTCATGATATTGGTGAGGCCTTATATCTTGGTGACCATGTTATTGTAATGGATGAAGGTAGAATCAATCAATATGGAAAACCTGAGGATATTCTAAATAATCCTGCTACACCTTTTGTTGAAAAACTCTGTGAAAGAACAAAGTTTGTAGTAAATAATAAAAATTAATCAATAAAATATTATTTGTTAATAAAATTTAATCTTTAAAAGTTTAAGAAGTAAAATTTCTATTAATTTATATCTTTTTAAATTTAAAGATGTTAAAACTTTTATTTTTTAATAAGTTTAATTTTTAAAAGTTTAAGAAATGGAATTTTTATTATTTAGTTTAATCATCTTTAAAAAATATTTTAAGATGAATTAAACTTTTACTGTTTAGTTTAATACATTTAAAAAAGTTTTAGTAAAGATGGTAAGGTTTTATTAACTGTAAAATCGGCATTTGTATAAAAAATTTAATCTTAGATATTGGGATTTTTTTCTACTTGATCTCTATTTTTAATTTTTTTTATAGTTTTTTGAAATTCATTTATATTTATTTTGAAAATTAATTGATTTACTTAATTTTGGCAATTATTTTTATTATATCTTATATTTAATGTTCATTTTTTATTTTTTCTTTAATTTCAACTTAATTTTTTAGAAAAACATAATAAATATATAAGATATCATTTAAAAATAATAGTGTTTAATAAAAACATAATTAAGGAATATCTTAATTATACTATTGACTTTTTTATTGACTTGGAGACAATTATTCTTATTAATTTTATATCTAAGTTAATATTATTATTAATGAGGTGCTTTAAAAAATGAAAACTACTATAAGTGTTATTAAAGCTGATATTGGTAGTGTCTCAGGACATTGTGTCTCTCATCCTGCTTTAATGGAAAAATGTGATGAAGTATTAAATAATGCTTTAGAAGAATCTATTTTAGATGATTATTATATCTCCCGTTGTGGAGACGATATTGATCTTATAATGAGTCATAGAAATGGTGAACTTAATGAAGAAGTCCACAGAGTTGCATACAATGCGTTTATGGAAGCAACTAAAATTGCACGTGAGAATAAATTATATGGTGCAGGTCAAGATTTATTAAGTGATACTTTCTCAGGTAATATTAAAGGTATGGGTCCAGGTATTGCTGAAATGGAATTCAAAGAAAGACCAAGTGATCCTGTAATAATTTACTGCTGTGATAAAACTGAACCTGGTGCATTTAACTTACCTCTTTATAAAATGTTTGCAGATCCATTTAACACAGCTGGACTTGTTATTGATCCTAAATTACATGATGGATTTAAATTTGAAGTTTATGATGTAATGGATAACAAAAAGGTTATTTTAAACTGTCCAGAAGAATTATATGATTTACTTGCATTAATCGGTTCTACTGGAAGATATGTAATTAAAAGGGTATGGAAGAAAAACGGAGAAATTGCAGCATCTGTAAGTACTGAAAGATTAAATTTAATGGCTGGAGAATATGTTGGTAAAGATGATCCTGCAGCTATTGTACGTGCTCAATCAGGATTCCCAGCAGCAGGCGAATGTAACGAAGCATTTGCATTCCCACACATGGTAAGTGGATGGATGAGAGGTTCCCACAATGGTCCTTTAATGCCTGTTTCTGAAGAATATGCAAATCCTGTAAGATTTGATGGACCACCTAGAGTAATCGGTTTAGGTTTCCAAGTTGCTGATGCAAAATTAATTGGACCAGTTGATATCTTTGATGACCCTGCATATGATGAAACTAGACAATTAGCTTCTAGAGCTGCAAGTTACATCAGAAGACATGGTCCTTTCGAACCACACAGATTACCATCTGAAGATATGGAATATACTTCACTTCCAGGTGTAATGGAAAAATTAGAACCTAGATTTGAAGATATGGATGATTAAATCCATTATTCTTTTTTCTTTTTTAATTTTATATTTTAAACCAACTATTTTTCAAGTTATTTGCTGACTTTTAAGTTATTTTTTAACTTTCTAATTTTGCTTATTCAATTAATTTTCATTGTTTTTTTATTAATTAATGCATCTTCTTAAAAAAGAACTTAATTATATTTTTTAAATTATGATCCATTGGATAGTCGTTTAATTACTTATTTCCTATTTTTATCTAGTATTTATACTATAAAATTAATATTTAAATACAGGTTCTTAAAAAATAGTTTTAATTGTGATTTTTATGAAATGTCTTGTAATAAATGGTAGTCCCAGGCAGAAGAATACATGGTCAATGGTTAAACAGGTTGAGTCTCAAATGTCATCCTTAGGTCATGTTGGCTTTGATGAAATCCACCTTAAAAAATTAGATATTCCTTTTTGTAACGGATGTACTAATTGCATTTTAAATGGTGAGGATAAGTGTCCCCATTACGATGTTATTCATGGGATTGCAGAAAAGATGGAAGATGCAGATTGCATTATTTTATCCTCTCCAGTATATGTAAATGGACCTACAGGACTTATTAAAAATTTTCTAGATCATTTTGCATACTATTATCATAGACCAAGACTATTTGATAAGAAAGCATTGGTATTAGTTTCAACTCAAGGTTCTGGAAGTAAAGATGTCGCCAATTTTTTGGAAATGGAATTAGACAATTTTGGTGTAAATAAGGTTTTTAAGGTTTCACTTACCTTTCATGGTAGGAAAGAATTAGATGATGAAATGATTGAAACCCTTAATAGAACAGCTATTGATTTCTATAATGATGTGTCATCTGGTAAAATTCATAATCCTAAAAGAAGTCAAGTTCTACAATATACGTTATGGAGAGCAATGGCAAATAAGGGCTCTATAGAAACCGACCATAACTTCTGGATTGAACATGATTATCTAAATCATGATTATCATCCTAGTGTTAAACTAAATATATTGAATACAACTATTGCAAAAGTAGTGTATTTATTTTTTAAGAAGTTTATATTTGGCTAGCTTCTATCTTAATTAATATCCTGAAAAAATCGGATTATATATGTTATGTGATATGTGGGTGTACTTAACATATTTTCACATTTTTTACAGATTATATTTGGCCAGTTTTAATTATTGAAAAACTTATGAATATCTTTTGATTCTATTTGGTCTTTCCCTTTCTTACAATTTTGGGTTTATCCTTAGTTAAATCGATAATTGTTGAGGGATTACTGCATTTTAAATCTCCAACATCAATAATTAAATCAACTTCCTTTTTTAACTGTTTCATAATATCGTCTGGATTAGATTGAACTTCCATATTGGATATGTTGGCACTTGTTGTTGTAATCGGAAAATCTAAACTAAGCAATCTTGCAATCTTGTTATTGGGAATACGGACTCCAACTTTACTGGTATATGAGGTTACAACTGGAGGTATTATGTCCCTTTTATATAATATGAATGTATAAGGGCCAGGTAAATATTTTCTTAATATTTTCTCATTATTGGAAACATCTGCAATTAAAGGTATTGCCTCAAAATCATGAACTAAAACTGATAAGGGTTTTTCATGTGGTCTTTCTTTGATATCGTATATCCTTCTAACCGCTTCATCTGAGAATATATTTGCACCTAATCCATAAATGGTGTCTGTTGGATATAAAACGACTCCATCATCCTTAAGAATATCTATGGCTTTATATATTAAATTCATATCTGGATTTTGAGGGTTTAATTTAAATTTTTTCATTGTATTACCTGTGGCCTTTATATTGGAACTAAACTTTATATTTATAAAAATATATAATTAAATCTATGCTTGGTAGTTTAAGGCCTTTTTTAACAAAGATATTAAATCCTATAGCAAAACATCTAGATGTTAATCCAAATATTCTAACAGCTATTTCTCCACTATTTGCTATAGCAGCAGCAATACTTTTCTATAAACATTATCCATTATGGGCAGCTGTTGTTATATTATGTAGTGGTTTTTTCGATGTTCTTGATGGGGCTGTTGCAAGATACCATAATAGAACTACAGATTTTGGTGCGTTTCTAGATTCAACTATGGATAGATTTTCAGATGGAATTATAGTCATAGGTATTGTTGCAGGACAATACTGTGGCTGGTTGGTTGGTATTTTATTAGTTCATTCAGCTATTACAGTAAGTTATGTTAAAGCAAGAGCTGAGTCAAAAGGAATCCAATGTGATGTTGGAATTGCAGAACGTGCAGTAAGACTTATTATAATAATGGTTGGGGGAATTGTTGCTTATTATTATAATGGTTTATATTTCTTCTATATATTGGTTGCACTTGTGGTTTTATCCTATATTACAGTTGGACAAAGGGTATATCATGTTTGGAAAGTTACTGAAGAAGAGAAACATAGATTTAGTAAACGTCCTGTAACCTTATCAAAAGGCGATAAAAAATTCTCTAAGAATTCTTCAGATATTGATTTAGAAAAACTTGATAAAATGGATAAGGTAGCTAAAGAAAAAGAGTCTAAATCAAATGACAGTTCAAACAAAGGTATAAAATCACTGTTTAAAAGGGAAAAATCAAAATTAGATGATGTTCAAAGTGATTTAAAGGAAAGTGATGATGAACCTCTTGAAAGGGATATTAAATCTAAGGTTAATTACGAACCTTTATACAATGAAGAGGAGATTAAATCTAAAAATAAGGAGAGTTTGAATCTAGACTATGAATGTGTGGATGATGATCCTGTAATCATTGATGATGGGGAGCTTTCTGACGAGTCATTTAATCTTGATGATATTGCTGAGGATTTTAATAAGGAAGACTATTCTTCCTCTAAGAATACTGAAAAAAGAAAGATTATTAGAAGAAAGAAGAAACATAACTGAATGTTAAAGGCATTAAACAATATTTTTATAGTTGGTTATAATTATGAATGATTTAGAAACTAAAGAAAAGATTGAAACTGATATCTGTAAACTTGAAAGGAATCTGAAACAGGTTGAAGATATTGAGTTAAGTGATTTAGAAAAAGAGGTTTACAATAGGGCAGTGGATTATAAGAATGATTCAAAATATTATTTGGAAAAGGAAGATTTTAGAACTGCATTTGGATGTATTGAATATTCTCATGGTTTGCTCGATGCTATAAGAATGGTTTATGAGATAATATAAACTTTTCTTAATTTTATTCCTTAAAGTATTATTTCATTGTCTTTTAAATTGTTAAAATACTGTTTTTTATTCTCGGATTACTTTTTTTATACTTTTTATGTTCGATTTTAATCATTTTTTAGCATTTTTTTAATTATTGAGGGTTAAATAATCATCCGGCTTATATTCTATGCTCTTTTTCATATTCTATTAATCGTGATTTTTTAGCTATTTTTTTTTAATTATTATTATTGGTTAAATAATCATATCTAATTAAAAATATCCTTTTATAATAAATCTTTAAATGCCCTTTGCAATCATAATTAGATATAAAGATATTTTAAAGGTTTTAAAATTATTAAATTATTCAAGGGGAATCCATATTTTAATTGTGAAAGAATATCAATTAGATTAAAAGTTAAATTAATCTCTACTATTTTTTTTAATGGTTTTAAATTTTATTATTCATTGTATTGGTTTTAATTTCTTGAATAATTTAAATATTATATCTTTTTTTATAATTAAATAATTAAAACTTATATTTATTTTCATTAAATCTTTTATTTATGAGTGAGGATAATAATTCCAGTTTTTCTTGGAGAATTTTCTATAAAAACTTTAATCATCTGAAAGATGAGTCATCTAAGAATTTTAATAAAAAACCATATGATGATTTAGACAAATCTCAGGATTTTAATCATAAATTTTTTAAAGAGTCTAAGGATAAAGAATCAGATTTATATCTTACAGATGATGATTTTTCTTTAGAATATAATGAAGGTTCTTTTGAAAGCCGTTTTCATGATAGTTATTTAGAAGACGATTCTGTTAAAACTACCTTTTCAGAAGAAGATTTTATAAAAGATGATTTATTAGAGGATAATTATTTGGATGGAAAATGTTCATCAATCTATTCAGTAAAAAATCAGGGATTTACCTTAAAAGAGAAAACACTTCTTAATAATATTCGAAATCAATTAGTTGATTTGGCTATTAATAATAAAGAAACTAAGGAAATTGCAAGGTTTGATGATATAAAAGACATCTTAGAATTAAGTTTAGATGAATCTACCTCGCAAGAATATATCAATGATTTGTCTAGAAGATTCTATGAATATATTAATGGTTATGGTATCATTAATCCTTTAGTCAATAATGATGATCTTGAGGAGATAATGGTTATAGGATCTAATAGGCCTGTATATGTGTATCATAGAAACTATGGCATGGTAAAGACAGATATTTCATTTAATGATGATGAGGAGATTATACGTTTAATTGATTCTATTGCAAGAGCCAATCATCGCCGATTTGACAGTGAATCTCCTATTTTTGACGGTAAACTTAAAGACGGTTCAAGAGTTAACGGTACATTGCCTCCAATATCTGCTGACGGTCCGACTTTAACCATCCGTAAATTTCGAAAGGATCCATTTACTATTATAGATTTAATTAAAAATAACACATTGGATTCAGAAATCGCCGCTTTTTTATGGTTATGTATTGATGGTTTAGGTGTAAGACCATCAAATATAATAATCTCTGGGGGTACAAGCTCTGGAAAAACCACATTATTAAATGCTCTTGCAGCTTTAATAAATCCCAAAGAAAGAATTGTTACTATTGAGGATACTCTGGAACTTCAAATTCCACATGATCATATTGTTAGAATGGAGACAAGATTAGCAAATATTGAGGGGAAGGGGGAAATCAATATGGATAGTCTTGTTAAAAATGCTTTAAGACAGAGACCAGATAGAATCATTGTGGGGGAGGTTAGGGGTTCCGAAGCTATTACTCTTTTTACAGCTTTAAACACTGGTCATTCAGGTTTTGGGACTTTACATGCAAATAGTGGAAGGGAAACCATTACACGACTTATAAATCCTCCAATGAATGTTCCGAAGATCATGATTTCTGCTATCGATTTTATTTTAATTGAAAAAAGAATCTATTTGCCAGATGGCGTTAATTATAGGAGATTAACAGAGTTAAACGAGGTTGTAGGAATGGAGGAAGGTACTATTCAACTGAATAAACTGTTTATCTGGAATCCACTTGATGATTCCTTTAAAAATATATCTTTATCCTCAAAAACACTTGAAAAATTAGAGGATTTCTCAGGTCTTAGTTATAAAAATCTTGAAGGGGAGATAAAAAGAAGAAAATTGGTTTTTGATCTAATGGCTAAAAAGAATTTGAGATCTAATAAAATCTTGACTAAAATGGTTAAAATGTATTATACTAATTCTGATAGGGTTTTAAGGGATTTGTCCTCTATTTAAAGGTTTGTATTTGGTTTTCAACTTAAGTGGTTTTATGTTAGACGATTTCTGGATTTTAATTGCTGATTTATTTCTAATAATTATTGAATCATTGTATAAATTCATGTTAAGGTTTAAATCAGCAGTTGCAGGTATTGAATTTAAAGATATGGATAAAGGTAGTGTTAAGTGGGAAAATAATGGTGTTGAAAAAAGACAGGAGGGTACTGTATTTAAAAATCTTAGGGATTATTTAAGTTTGAGTTTTAAAAATAGATATTCCTATGATGATTTAGATGAAGATGAAATTAGAAATGATCTTCTTTTTAATACTTTAACCGATAGGATATCTATTAAAAAAATAAGATTAGATAGTTCTTTTGTTAAATCATTATTGTTTTTATCTATGCTGTTGTTTTTGATTATGAGCTATTTTTTTTCATTTGAACTAGGGCTTGTAAGTATTCTTCTTGTTTATATTGTTGTTTATTTTATTAATCATTTTGAGGATATTCAAAAGAAAAATAAGTATTTACAAATCTCAAAGGAACTGCCATTTGTCCTAAGACATATGGCTACAGAATTAAGATCAGGTAAAGGCTTAAATGATACTTTAATAAGCATTGTTAATTCGGATTATACTGTTTTATCTGGTGAATTCAATCGTTTAATACAGGAGGTTAAATATGGTAAATCTTTTGATAATGCTCTAATTGATATGAGTGACAGAATAAATTCCAAAGGATTTAGAAGAGTGGTTTTTCAGATAATCTCTGCAAATAAGGTTGGTGCTAATCTATCAAATTCTTTATCCATAATTGCCGAGGATATTTCATTTGATATGAGAATTAAATTTAAAGACTATGCGCAAAAGTTAAATGGCTTTATCATGATTTATTCTTTCTTATTAATTTTGGCTCCGGTTGTTTTATTGGTAATGTTAGTGGGGGCATCTACAGTTCTAGGTGATGTTTTTCCGTCTGATGTTTTATACCTGATCTATTGTCTGTTTTTCCCTATGATTATATTGTTTATGGCATTTTTAGTTAAAAAATTGGAACCAAAAATCTGATTTTAAAGTTTTTTATAAAACATACTTTATCTTTTATAAATTTTTCTTAACATATTATTCTGGATAAAATCTAGTATTTTCATTATATATTTAAATATAATGCTTGTTTTTTTAAAATCAATATTATATGTTTTTTATAAACTAAATCAGTTCTATTTTTTCCTTATTTTTTTATTTAACTAAAATTTAACCCTTTATTATATTTTATTTATATCGAAAGATTTTTAAATTATGAGTAAAAAATATTAGTTATGTAAATATAATTTATTTTTCTAAAAATGACTTTGTTTTTATGTCTTTTTTTATAATATTCTGTTTTATTTTTGTTTTTAACAGGATTTCTTTATTAATAAATTATTTTTATTTTTTAAAAATTTAAAAATGTGATAAAATGGATGGAATGGCAATATTGTTGCAATTTGGTATTTTAGCTGCTGTTCTAGTTTTTGGAGTTAAAGTAGGTCTAGCTTCTGGTTTAGCTCATATGCCTAAAAGATGGTTAGCTTTAATCGATATTTTATACTTTGCAGGGATTATGGTAATAAGTTATATATGTCAGCCATTTTCAGAACAAATCACTTCATGGATTTATGGTTTTAATACATGGTTCTATTTAATCATGGCGTGTATTATGATTGGTGCAGGTGTTCTTACTATAAGGGAATATAAAACTCAAGGTAAGGATACATCAAGACCTGCCGCTATTGCTATTATAGCTCCATGTCCATGTTGTTTTGGTGCGATTATTGCAAGTATACTTATAGTTACCCCGATGGTGGGAATGAGTATGATGAATCTAAGTTGGATGGTTGCTCTTGCTCTTGTAATTGTTATTACTCTAACTTATTTTGTTGCAGATGTCATTATTAAAGTATCAAAAACTCCATATCCAATTATTCTAGGAAATTTCATGTTTTTCATTGGTTTATATTTCTTATTGTCACCACTTGTAATTCCAAATGTTATGGCAGTAATGACTAAATCAATGGCTGGAGTCCAAATATCTTCTGTTAATGCATTAATAGAGGTACTTGTTGGAGTTGTAGTATTATTGGTTTTAGGAGTTTATTTGACTCGTAGAAGTAATGATGATATTTAATTATTAAAGTTATATTTAATTTAAAAAATGATTAAAAGGAGAAAAATTAGATGGCAGTAAGTATTCCTGGAGGTAGTTTTTTAACTTCCCTTTTGAATGTTATATCTCAAAGTCTTTTAATTCCGGTTTTAGTTATTTTATTAATATGTGCATTTTATGTTATTATTGCATTAGGTTCTTTAATTGCAGAATATACTTCAAGAAAAATTGTTTCAGTTGAAGAAATTGATAATTTAATTGAAAATATTGATAAAAGTACTACTGTAAGTGAGGCTAAAGGATATATACTTAAAGCAGATATTAATAAATCTCAAAAGAAGATCTTAAATGAAATTCTTGATAAAGAAGAATTATCCCCTGATTCAAGAGAGGTTATTGCTACAAGGTTAGTTGAACAACGTGAAGAGATAGTTAATAAAAGACTTAGAAGGACAGATATTATTGTTCGTGTAGGTCCTACCTTAGGATTAATGGGTACTTTAATTCCTTTAGGTAGTGGTTTAGCTGCTCTCAAAACTGGAGATATTAATACTTTGGCTGATTCTCTTATTGTGGCTTTTGATACTACTGTTGTAGGGGTAGGTGCAGGTGCACTTGCTTATTTCATATCAAAAATACGTGGGGATTGGTATGAAGAATATCTCAATAATTTAGATACATTAACTGATTCTGTACTTAGTTTTATGAAAAACAAATTATAGGGGAATTTTTTATGGTTAGGTATGGAAGAGGTAGAAGACGATCAAAAAGACAAGAGGAAGATCCAATGGCTGGAACTTCAAACCTTGTTGATTGTATGTTAGTTCTTGCTTTAGGATTTATGATTATGTTGGTTATGAGTTGGAATATGCAAGATGTGGTTTTTAATCAAGACATGTCTCAACAACAGAAACAAACTACTATGCAAGCAATGCAACAGGTAGCTCAGGTAACTCAAGGTCAGGAACTCAACAGTACACCTGAAACTTCTCAAAAATCTGGTCAAGGATATGTTGAGCAGGGTAAGGTATATAAGGATCCTAAAACAGGTAAACTGATTATGGTTCAAGGAGGTTAATCTCCTTGACTAATTTTTTTTATTTTATATGAATTTTTTTATGGTTTTAAAAGTATTTTTTTTATCAAATATTATGTTAATTTTCATTATTTTTTAATTTAAACTGTTTTAAGTTTAATTCTATTTTTGGCTTTTCTGTGATTTTTTAAGGAACTTATTAATTTATATTTTTTTATTTATAAAGTTTCCTTTTTTAATTGGAAAATATGCCTATTTTTTGCTGATTTTTAATAATTTATCATATTTTCATAGTTTTAATTCATTTTCAGCTATTTTAATTAAAAACAAGTTAATTTTTATTAAATAATGATATAATAATTAAATTATCTATTATTTTTAAAATAAAATTATATTTTTAATTAAATTTTAATATTTCTAATTATTTGCTAAATTTATATTAATTTAATAAACATTTTTTATTTATTATTGATTTAAATTAATAACAGATATTATTATACTATTTAAAACCTTTTCATAATTTTTTATTTTAAGGATTAAATGAAAAGCTTTTTAAAAGCATATGAGATAGATTAACATGTAAGAATGTTAATTAAATTGTTAAAACTAGAATTGAAAAAATTAGTATAAATGAATTTATTGTTTTTAAGAAGGATTTGTCATCATGTTCTTAAATTCTGTCTGCAGATATATAAAAATGGATTATATGGATTTTACACGGCTTTCATTTTTAAATGATATTTTTTTAAGGTAATGCAGGTCGTGTAACTATGGACTTAATTAACTGGAATGATATTATGTGTTCTTCATATATTAACATATATGAATTACATGATGGTCAATATATGATACGACTAAATAGAACAGACCTTACAATAGATGATATCTATTTCCTATTTGAAAGATTATCAAAATCCTTATTTAAATTTGGTAATTTTTTAGTTAAGAATCTAAATATAGTATTCATATTCTCAAATGAACCATTATATAAGAAAATCACAAAAAAAGATTTTAGACGATTTTCAAAATCAGAATCTTTAGTTAAATTCTATAGATTCTTATATAATTTAAAATTGGAATTTGAATCATTCAAAAAAGATTATAATGATAGTTCAGGTCATTGTTTAAAAATGGATATTATCTTAAGAAGGATTAGAGGTAACCCCCTTGAATCTGATAAAAGAAGATCCGGAAATTATCATAACTGGAGAGAAACTATATTAAAAAGAGATAATTATTCATGCCAATGTTGTGGTAGGTCTAAATCATTAGAGGTTCACCATTTACATCCCTACTCTGAACGTCCTGAGTTAAGATTGGATGTTAATAATGGAGTTATCCTGTGTAAGGAATGTCATAAAAGATATCACTATTTATATGATATAGATCAGGTAAATCCCATGACCTTTAATAAGTTTTTAAGAAGATATTCACATAAACAAGTAAATTATAGATATTTAGAAAAAGTAAATAATCTATCTTAATTTATTAAATTTTTTATTAATATTTTTTTTAATTATTTAATTAGTTAGTTTTATGAAAATTAGGTTTAAGGCTTTATAATCGGATTTTTTATATTTTGGGTATTATTTACAGGTAAAAATAGGATTTAAATCAGTAAATAAAAATGAAAAATACTAATTTAAAGGAATTAGATATATTATTAAATTTGTTTTGTTTAGCAGAATACTGTTTTTTGCAATTAGTTTATCTAATGCCATCTTGTGTTATTAAAAAATTAATAATCTTACCTTCTGCAAGAGAATTATGTCTTTTAACAGTTGCGATTCTTTGACCAATCATTCCTGTTTTTTCAAGTTGGATTATAACTTTACTCCAATATTGTAAGGTTGTTCCACCAACCGCTTTTATGGAAGGTTCTGTATTATCATCACCAAATGATGAATAAATCTGATTTGTAACAAGTACCGCGAGATTATATTTACGGGCTATTGCAGATAATTGTTTCATCTGCATTCCTAGATTCTTATTTAGTATTGATGATTTTCTATCATCGGACCTATATAATGCAACAGCTGAATCTAGTATAACAAGGTCGACTTTTTCTTCCTTATTATTTTTAAGCCACGTTTCAACTATTATAAGATCATCATATTGTTCATCAAAATCTGTAGGTTCTAAAACAATAATATTGTTTGCAATTTCATCAAATCTATCTTTGGCTATTTGTTGGATTCTGTCAACAGATATTCCACCTTCAGTGTCAATGTAAATTACTTTTCTACCAGTTTTTGCAACTTCTACAGATAACTGTAATGCAATGTTGGTTTTTCCAGAGCCTGGGGGACCAAATATTTGAGTAATAATTCCTTTTTCAATTCCTCCATTTAGAATTTCATCAATAGAAGAGTTTGTTGGAATTTTTTTGGAGTTACCTATTTTATTAAGTGTTTTCATCTTTCTTTTCCTTATTTCTTTTTAATGTAATATATTTTGTTATTTTTTATATTTATTATTTTTATCTTTCTTTCTAATCCGGGAGTATATCTTTTCTATTTGAATCTAGTTTCAAAATTTATTATTTTTTATTAAATTGAATTTTAATTATTACTTTTTATTTATTTGTTTGATAAATAGGTAATACTTAAATTATATTTAAATAATATGCTTTTATAATAATAGATTTGATATTAATTTATTTTAGAGGTAATTAGATGGATAGATATCAAGGATGGAAATGGTATGATACTGGGTTGGTTATTCTTTTGTTAATTGCTGCATTGTATTGTATTATTATTATGTCTGATTATTTTATGGGTATCGCTTGTTTAGCTGTTATATTAATGGTCATAGCTAGTTTTACAAAAGAGATATATGTTTTTATTGCAGGTGTTTATAAAAAAAGAGGCAATTTTGATAATGCTTTAGAATTATGTGATAAGGTTTTAGGTAAGGATTCCAAATATGTTTATGCAGTTATAGAAAAGGGATCCATTTATGAAGAGATGAATCAAACGGATAAGGCATTTAAAACCTATGATTATGCGTCATCGATGGATAAGGAATTGTATATTCCTCTAAGAAAGAAAGGTGATTTGTATACAAAATTAAATAGAATTGATGAGGCTCAAGAAGCATATGAAAAAGCAGATATTTTAAAGTTAAAAAAAGATGAGGAAAGATGGACCTTTAGATTGCTTGAAAAAATAAGTTTTGGTAAGAAATAATCCCTAGTTTTTTAATTTTAATTATTTTTTTAATAAATTTTCTATGGAGATATTTTTCATAATTTAATCAAATCTCCATATTGGCTTTTTAGATTTATATTTAAACTTTTTTTTGTTTTATTTTCTTTAGAAAATTAATATTTTTCTTATATTCATTTATTCTAAATTTTTAACTAAAGATTCTTTTCCTAGATTTTTTTAATTATTAGTATTACTTCTTATAATCTTTTTTCTTTAAAATTATTACTTTCTAAACATTTATATAGTATATTTTATAAAAATCGATATGTAGAATTAACTTTATTAAAATTTATGTAAATATCTTTGTATTTTTTTTCAAATAAAGGATTTTAAGGCAATAAAAAGTATTAATTTTTATACTAAAAATGTATAAAAAGTATTACTGTAACTTTATTTTTAAGATGATTTGTATTTGTACATTAAAATTTTAATATAATATGAGTAATAATTATTTATTATTTTTTATTATCTACACAAATTTAATATTTATTTTTTATTCAAAAACAAAAATGTGGTGTGATTTATGCATATACCTGATGGTTTCATCCCATTATGGCAATGTGCAATATATTATGTAATATTAATAATTGCATTATACTTTGCAACAAAATGGGCTAAAAATAATTTAGATGAGAAACGTATTCCTTTGATGGCTGTATTGGCTGCAGGTATCTTTGCTATTATGTCAATGAATATGCCAATTCCATTTGGTACTAGTGGACATATGGTTGGAGGTACTTTAATTGCTGTTGTATTCATGGCTCCTGAAGCTGCTATATTAGTGTTCTTTGTTGTACTTCTTATTCAAGCATTACTCTTCGGAGATGGAGGTATTTCAACATTAGGTGCTAATGTATTGAACATGGCTATTGTTGGAGGATGTGTTGGTTTATACACATTCAAAGGATTAAAGAAATTTGTTGGTAAATATGTTGCTGTTGGAATCGGTGCATGGTTAGCTACTTTCATTGCAGCAGAATGCTGTGCTGTGGAAATGGCTATTGCTGGTACTTTCCCACTTAACTTGGGACTTGCTTCCATGGGATTATATCATGCATTTATTGGATTTATTGAAGCAATTTTAACTGTAATTGTTCTTTATGTACTTGAAAGATACAGACCAGATTTACTATCATGGGATGACGAAAACGAAACAAGTGAGGCTTGATTAGATGGATAAGAAAACTCAATATCTCTTAATTGTCGGTATAGTTGTTTGTTTGGTAATTGCTGTACTATCTCCATTTCTAGCATCTGGAGACCCTGATGGTCTTGAAAAATCTGCAGAAGATGCTAGTGTTCCAGATGGTGTAGAAACTGCTTTAGTTAATGCTCCTATGCCAGATTATACAATAGGTGATAGTTCTATTGGTGAAATCGCAGCATTAGTTATTGGTATTTTCATAACCCTTATTTTAGGTTGGGCCGTAGCTTATGTTGTAAGGAAAAACTAATGTTGAACTTTGATCTTAGAGTTTTTAATACTCTAAGATTCCTCTTTTTATTTTAAAAACAAATTTTTTATATTTTAAATTTAATAATTATATGATGTGGTATAATAATGAATATAATGGAAGCTGTTGATTTAGATGTAATTTCAGGACAGGATTCTCCTATACATAATTTGGAAGGGAGAACTAAACTTATTTTTGCATTAATTATTATATTTTATTGTGTTTATTCTACTCAGCTTCTTGGGCCGGTTATTCTAGAAATATTTCTGCTTATAATGATCTATTTAGCAAACTTATCCTATAAAACATGTTTTAAAAGAATTTTGCTTTTACTACCTTTTGCAGGTTTTATTATTGTATTTCAGCCTTTTGTTCA
>JBJEIL010000018.1:0-16504 GCA_051876995.1 Methanobrevibacter sp.
TTGCATTCCAATTTGCATCATATCCAACTGCACAGGAAGGTAAATAAGATTCAACCAAATTATTATCAAAGTCAATATTATTAGAATCTAAAATATTAATTGCAATATCTCTAAATTTATCATTATCAGTACCATTCCCATAGAAATAAACTTTATTGTTAATAAAACTAAGATTGTTTACAGATTCAGCATCAATAGCAAATGAATCAACACCTTCACCAGAAGCAGTTACATTAATAACATTATCTGAAATATTAATATTGTTTCCACTAGCTATAATACCATTATCAAGTTCACCTTCCTTAGTATTAATAATTGTAAAGTTATTAAAACCAATATTGTCCCCTACTAACTGAACAATAATATCATTTAAAGTAGCATTAACACCTAAAGCATTAATACCATCAGTAAGTGTAATGGAGGTAATTCCAGGTAAACCAGCAAAAGGACCATAGAAAGTTAAATTTGAACCTTTGTAAATCTTACCCAATAAATTACCATTAGAATCAAAGAACTCAAAGAATGTGTCATTTGTTAATGTGTAATTTCCAGGAGGTAAAGGATTATTGTTTGCAATAATATTGTTAAGGGTTTCATTAGTGTAAACACTATTGTCTCCCATTAGATTATTTGCAACTAAAAAGTTATCTGTAACATTAGTATTATCAGATCCAGACATATTTACAGTATAATTTCCGTCGGTATAAATGCGGTTATTTTGAATGTTTGCGGTTTTACCAGCGGTTTCTACTCCAGTAATAGTGGAATTGCCATTTGCATAGATAGTGTTGTTTTGAATATCAGCAACCGCATCAGCACCATGTAAATTTAAACCGATACCAGAGATTCCGGTAACATTAATATTGTTGTTGTAGATATTCTCCTTGATTCCACCAGCACTAATACCATATCCACTAGAACCTACACCATAGATAGTGTTATTTGCAATAGTGGTATAAGAAGGACCAAGATAACCCTCAGTATATACAGGCTCTGTAAAGTTTAAAGCCTTAGCAGAAATATAATTGTTTGAAATAGTACCGTTAGCCAATAAGGTCTGAACACCCCATGCACCATAACCAACAGACTCAGTATCAATATTATTGTTAGTTACATTAAATGATGCATAATTATAATTCTGTGTATTATAATCATAGCCACCTAATAATGATAAACCATATCCATAATTATTAGACATTGTATTAATCTCATTATTATTTATAGTAGCATTTGGTGTGTTTTCAATATATACTCCATAGATTGTATCATAGCTACCATTAGTTTCATTATTGTAGATAGTAGATACATTGTTATTTGTAAATACTAAATCTTTAGAACCAGATACTTTAACATTTACGGATCTTGGATTTGCATTCCAATTTGCATCATATCCAACTGCACAGGAAGGTAAATAAGATTCAACTAAATTGTTATTGAATTTAATGTTATCAGTATCCTGAATGTTTATTGCAATGTCTCTAAATTGGCCATTGTCAGTACCATTTCCATAGAAATAGACCTTATTATTTTCAAATGTAAGATTTTTAATAGCCTCAGCATCTATAGCAAATGAATCAACATCCTCACCAGAAGCGGTTACATTAATAATGTTATCTGAAATATTAATATTGTTTCCACTAGCTATAATACCATTATCGAGAAGACCATCTTTAGTATTGATAATTGTGAAGTTGTTAAAACCAATATTGTCTCCTACTAACTGAACAATAATATCATTTAAAGTAGCATTAACACCTAAAGTATTAACACCGTCAGTAAGTGTAATGGAAGTAATTCCAGGTAAACCAGCAAAGACTCCGTAGAAACTTAAATTAGAACCTGCTGGAACAGTACTTAATAAATTACCATGTGAATCAAAGTAATTAAAGAAGGTTGAATTGGTAATAATACCAAAAACATCAGTATTTATATCACTATTATTTTCATAAACAACGTTTCCAGTGCCATTATTTAAAATCTCTGAATCTCCGTAAGTATTATTACATATTACATTATTTTTAATAATTAAATCATCAGCGTCGGAGTCCTCATCAGAGGTATAAGCTAATTTAATTTGTTCAAATGTAGAGTTAACAGCTTCATTATTATAAATTTTTGAATTAGAAATTGTTAAATTTCCACGATTTACAAATATAGCTTCTCCATGGTATCCTAAATCACTAGCTTCCACTTTATTATTAGTTATAGTAGAATCAACAATGTTCATATTTCCTCTATTCCATACTACAGAATCAGCAACACCATTAGAATTGGAAATGGTTGTATTTACAATAGTACAGCTACAAGTTCCATCATTATTGTATATTGTACCATACATGAAAGAAGAATCATCATCAACAATAAATGATGTATTGTCTATTACAGAATTAGAAATAATGTAACTAGTATTTTCTCCTTCAAGACGTATTGCACCAGTACCTTGGGAACGACCACATTTGGAGTTTTTAAAGGTACAATTATCTATAGTTCCAACACCACTTGTACATAAATATACAACCCCTCTAGAAGTTGTAATATTATCAAATACACAATTTTCAACATTTACAGTTTCATTTCCTTCTAAATCTAAAAGAACAACACGTCTTCCAGATAGTTCCATATCCTTAAAAGTTAAATTGACTAAGGATAAACTAGAACCGTCCTCACTTAGATCAATTATAGATGAAGTTAATGATGAGGTAATAACTACTTTACCTTTTTCTTGACCTATAATGGATAAAGAGTGGTTTTCAGGAATGATGATTTGATCTTCTAAATTATAATTTCCATTAGCAATATATATTGTATCCCCACTTGAGGACTTATCTACGGCATTACTAATAGATTTATAAGGAGCATTTTGACTTCCATCTTCACTATCACCAGCATATGTATTATTTACATATATGGTTCTTTCCTGATCTGCCAAAACATTTCCATTATTTCCATTAGTTAAAATGTTTGCATCAGGATGATTTGCCTGACTGATAGATGTATCAGATTGGGTTAAATCATTAGTGTCATTTGTATCTGCTGCACTTATCATGTTAAAACTAATAAATATTAGTAAAACTAATAAGAGGCAGTAAACAAACCTTTTATTATTTTTCATAATTTTTTACCACCAAATTCATTATAAAGCTAATTTTAAAAATTATAAAATAAACTTTATATTAATAAATCTATGATAATTTATATAAAAGTATTTCTATTAATTCAACAATTGTTTAAAAAAGAACCTGAAAAAATAAAATTAGTCAAAAAATAGATTTCAAGTTAAAATAAGGCTTTTAAAGAAAAAATATATGAAATAATAAAAACTAAAAAAAGTAAGTTATTTAACCATCGGTTAAATGTAGTTAATATTCTTCAGGTATAATTAACCAGGCAATTAAATAAACCAATATACCTGCACCTTTAAATAATATCAAGATAATCCACAAAATTCTAATTAAATTGGAATCCATATTAAAATAATCTGCAAGTCCACCGCATACACCTGCAAGGAATTTATCATCTCTAGAACGGTATAGTTTTTTACCAGTCATAATATCACTTTAAATCTAGAAAATTAAATTTAATAATTAGTATAATATTTAAAATTCTATACATATTAAATTATTGAAAAATTCAAATTAATTTCAGGATAATAATTTATTAAATAAAAAATTAAAGATAACTAATATCATTTATTATTTAACATGAGAAATTTATTAAAAAAAGAAATATTAAAATAGTATTTTAAGAAATATTAATTAATATATTAATTTTTAACAAATAAAATCTTTTTTTTAAATATTAAGTTAACTTTTATTATAAAAGATTTGATTTTTAGAGGATAGTATGTCTAATTTAAATATTGATAAATTTAAGGAAGATATTCGTTTTAAAAATAAAATTGAATATATAGAAACCATTCCTGCACATAAAGCTAGTTTTAAAAAGGTTGATGGTCTTCACGAATCAATTCTTGACTATTTATCACGCGAAAAAATTAGCCTATATACCCATCAGGCTAAGGCATATAATCTTGTGAAGAGAGGTAGAAACATAATTATCACAACCCCCACTGCCAGCGGTAAAACTTTATGTTTTAATCTGCCAATTCTTGATGATTTAATAAGAGATGAAAATGCTACATCATTATACATTTATCCCGCAAAAGCATTGGCCCACGATCAATTAGACGTACTTAAAAAATTTGAAAAGGAATTGTTAATTGATTTGAAGCCTGCTTGTTATGACGGAGATACCCATAAACAAGACAAATACAACATCAGACAGAAATCAAGAATAGTTTTAACTAACCCGTATCAACTACATCATATCCTATCCTGGCATCATCAGTGGAAAAGATTCTATTCTCATTTAAAATATATTGTAATAGATGAATCCCATTATTACAAAGGAATTTTCGGATCCAATGTTGCACTTTTAATAAGACGTCTTAAACGTATTGCTAAGTATTATGGTTCTAATCCCCAATTTATTTTATCCTCTGCAACACTTGCAAATCCTTTAGAACATGCAAATAAGTTAACAGGTGAAGAATTTGAGTTAATATCTAAAGACGGTTCAGGTAGTGGTGAGAAAGATTTTATTTTATATAATCCCTATAAGAACTTTAAGAAAACTAAGAGAAATAAGGATAAGGAGCCGAGTATTCACCAAGCTACAGAATTCATATTTATGTATCTTATTTTAAAGAATATACAGACATTATGTTTTACTGTTTCACGTAAAACTGCAGAACTTATTGCTTTATGGACCAAAAGGGATTTAACAGAACATAAAAGTAAATTAATCAACAGGGTCACTGCATATAGGGCAGGTTATCTTGCAAGTGACAGACGTGAAATTGAGGAAGGCTTAAAATCAAGGAAATATTTAGGTGTTACAACAACAAACGCATTGGAACTCGGTATTAATATCGGTACCCTGGATGCTGTGATTATCTCAGGCTATCCTGGAACAATGGTTTCTACTTGGCAACAGGGAGGAAGATGTGGACGAGGTGAAAATAAATCATTAGTAATACTTATTGCATTTGAAAATCAATTAGACCAATATTTTATGAAAAACCCTGAGTTTTTCTTTGGAAGATCACATGAAAATGCAATTATTGATTTGAAAAATGAAATTTTACTTAAATCCCATCTCATATGTGCCTCAAATGAATTGCCACTTAAAAAAGAGGAAATTAAAGAATTTTCTCCAGAACTTTCAAAGGAAGACACCGAATATCTAATGGATGAATTATGTGATAACAATTACATAATTAGAAATAAAAAAGGGGAATACTATTACCCATATGATGATAGTCCCTCTTTTAAACACTCACTTGACCAATTATCCAACAATACATTTAAAGTAATGTGTGGAAAAAAACTCATTGAGGTCATGGAATTATCACAGGTATACTCAGAAGCATATGAAGGTGCTGTTTTAATACATCAAAGTGAAACCTATATAGTTACCAACATTAACTTCAAACAGCACTATGTAAATGTCATTAAAAAGGATGTGGCATACCATACTACCGTACTCAAGGATACAAATATTAAAATACTGGAAAAACTTAAAAAAGTTAAAATTGGAAACTTTACGGTTCATTTCGGTATTTTGGAAGTTAGGGAAAACTTTGATAGATATAAAAAATACCATTTCTCAGATATAATTGGAACATACAATTTAGACTTGCCCCCTTTAAGATTTAAAACCAAAGGATTATGGTTTACAGTTGATGAAAAAATAAAGGATGATTTAGAAGAGAAATACCCCGATAAAAAAGAAGTGTTTCCAGGAGGCCTCCATGGTGCTGAACACGCATTAATCGGATTGTTCCCATTACATACAATGTGTGATAGGTTTGACATTGGGGGAATGTCTACAAACTACCATGAGGATACACAGGAAGCAACGATCTTCATATATGATGCATATGAAGGTGGAATTGGCATTACAGAAAAGGCAATAGATGTATTCTATGAACTTGTAAAATCAACCAAGCAATTACTTGACACCTGTGAATGTGAGGACGGCTGTCCAAAATGTATTTATTCACCTAAATGTGGTAACGATAATAAACCATTAGACAAAAATGCCACGAAATATATTCTAGATTATATTTATGATGAGCTATCAGATGACCCTGATAACATTCAGGTAATTGATGATATAGATCAATTAAATAGAAATTTAAAGAGAAACAAGATGCAAATAGAATCAAATAATAGGAACAAGGCCTACAAAAAAATACAGAAATCTGTGGAAACTGAATTTAATGAGGTTGAAAACAAATATGTTGAGGCTCTAGATTATTATGATCAAGGAAATTATAGTTATGCCAAGGACATACTTACCGAAATAATAAATATGGATAGAAATTATTCAAATGCATGGTATTTAATTGGAGACATTTTAAATCAACAGGGAGATATTAAAGGAGCTTTAAATTTCTTAAAAAAAGCAATTTCCATTAATCCATCACATGTGGATGCAAACGATTTATATTTAGAACTAAAAGATGAGATTAATAATTCCTAAAAAACAATAAAAATTTATATTGATATAACATAAAGATAAGAAATAGCTATTTCAATATTTTATGGTGGTAATAATGATATCAAAGGAAGAAAAAAATGCTATAAATAATGAGGTTGTAGGTCAAATCAACGATGTTTTAAAGAAGTATGGCTGTGAGTTTGAAATGGATAAATTATCCATATTAAACTTGTCAGATTGTGTAACTTTCCTTGGAAACTTTAGAGTGCAAGATGAGTCTAAACTGGATTCAATCAATAAGGAAGTTAAAGAGATCTTATCCAAGTATGATAAATTAACATACAACTCCCAGCATATTACACCATGTTGTTCCTTACCATATACTGCAGTAAGTTTTAACTTTAAGGTAAAAAACAATTAAATGATTATAAAACACTTTTAAAGTATAAAAAAAATTAAGAGTTTAATATTATTACTAAAAGATTTTTTAAACTAAAATATAAAAACAATTGAATACTTATAAAACACTTCCAACTAATTTAAAAAAAAAACAATTAAATCCTTATATTTTAAAAACACTATTTAAACTAAAGTATAAAAAAACAATTAAAGGTTTAATAATATTATTAAAAATATTTTTTAAATAAGAGTATATTATTTTTTAAGGGTATTAATATGGTGGAATCATCTAAAACACAGTTAACCAACAGATTTAGTCAAAAAACAGAATTTGATAGAAATTTTGAAGAGGAATTCTTTGTAATAGATTCAAATAATTTAGATAAAGTAAAAACAAGATTATATGGATATATGCTTAGTGAAAATGAAATAATTCAGAATGAAAATCTAAAAGATGATATTGAAATATCATCTGATGGATTATATATACTAATTCAAAATCAAAATAATTTAATAAGAATTTTTCAAGATTATAATGGATCTATGGGACTATACTATTATAAAAATGATAATTATTTTGCCATATCTAACTCATTTCTTAAATTAGTAGAATATCTTAAGAATATTAAAAAAATAACTCTAAATAAGGATTATGCTAATTCTTTTATGGCTTCTGGTTTTTGTTCAATGGTCTATAAAGAGACTTTAATCAATGAAATTGAAGCAATTCCTAGAAATTATATAATAAATATTAATAAGGATAATAAAGAAGTAAATTTCGAAAAAATTGATTATGAAGAAAAAACTATCCCTATTAATTCTGTTGAAGGTTTAAAAACACTAGACAAATGGTTTTATAAATGGATAAAGATTATAAGAAAAATTAAATCTAAAAGTAACCATTTGGCTTTTGAATTAACTGGGGGATTTGATTCTAGAATGATATTTACACTTCCATTATCTGCAAATATTGATTTAAACAAAATTCAAATTAAATGTGCAAATGATGATAAAGCACATCACAGAGAAGATTACAGAATTGCTAGTAAAATTGCAGATAAATTTAATTTTAAAATGAACCAAAACGTTTTCCCAATAGACAGAACATACTTTAAAGACATAATAACTATTTTAAAAATAAGTAGTTATCTAAAATTAGGATTCCATAATCAATTCCAATACAAGACCTATAAAGAAAATGAAACCCTATACCTTTTTGGAGGTTATGGTGGTGAAACTGTACGTGAATTTTTCAATCAAACACCAGAGAAATTTATTGAATCTAGAAAAAAAGCGTGTTGGGATTCCTGTCTAAAAGAGTCTACTGGAAAAATATTTGAAAACACATTCAAATATTTAAAAGAAGATTTTAATCTAAAAGATAATTCTAAAGAATTAACAGACCATATATACTCAGAAACCAGATCCAGAAATCATTTTGGAAAATCATTAATGGGAAATTTTTATTCAAATGTGATAATTTTATCACCCTTTTTTGATAGAATTTTACACACTATTCAACTAAATGATGAGGAATGTGATGATAAAAATTTATTAATGGCAATTATATTTACTAGATATTGTCCAGAACTATTAAACGTTGAATTTGACCATAACCGTAAAATCAATGAGAATACAATAGAACATGCAAGAAAAGTCAATGAAGTCTATCCATTCGAAAAGAAAGAATTAGATTATATCTCAGGACCTCCAATTAATTTAGAACCTACAAATAATGATATCATTTATACTATAGATGATCTTAATGAATTCTTAAGTTGTATACATAAAACGCAATCCTTTAAAGAGGAATTTTTAAAACTTTATCCTGAAAGATTATATGATAAAATTTTAAACTATTCAAAAACTCAGATAAATTATCCTCATACATACACAATGCAGCCCATATCTTTATTAAAAACAATAAACGACATTAACCATGGACCTGATTTTGAGGAATGGTTAAAAAATTACTTATTTAAAGAAATTGAAAATAATTTATATGAATATAATTTATTCTTAGATAAAGACTACATTACAAAAGAGGAAAAAGATAGTTTAGATTCTGAAAATAAAAAACTTAAAGAAGAAAATAAAGAATTAAAAAGATTCAAAAATGATGTTTTAACATCAAATAGTTGGAAAATTACAAAACCACTTAGAAGTCTTAAAAGGAATCAATACTAAACTTTTTCCTTCTAAATTATTTTTAAAATTTTTTTAAAAAAAAACTGTTTTTCATTAATTATTATATATACAAAATTACTTAAAAAGAAGTAGAATAAAATCTAATTCTATTCAACACCCACTCTGGGGAAATTAAAAAAAAATAATTAAGTAAATATAGGTAAAATAAAATCTAATTCTATTCAACACCTATTACCTGGGAAATACCATCTTTTTTACCTATTTTTATAAGGGAATCAGCTGCATTCTCCAATTCTTCATCATGAGTTACAATAATCATCTGTGGAAGTGAAGACATTTTTCTTAAAAGATCTATTAATTCATGTCTACGGAAACTATCAAGATGTATTGTAGGTTCATCCAGGAGTATTGTTTCCATAGCTCCACTACTCATAGCTTTTGTAATACCTAATCTCAATGCAAGTGCAATAGCTATTTTTTCACCACCACTTACCATATCCAAAGTAGATTCTCCTTCAGGCCCATATAGACTAACATTAAATTCATCATCTAATATTAAATCAGAATAATCAAAATTAAACTCTTCAAAGAATTCCTTTGTGTATTTTTGAATGGTAGGTCTTGAAAGTTTTCTTAAATCTTCCTGCATTCCGTCCTTTGAGAATAAGAATCTGATTTCATCCAAGAAACTTACAAAAGTTCGAATATCTTCATATTCTTTCTGTAATCTTGTATATTCCTTTTGTTCCTTGATTAATGAATCAATTTGTCCCCCAAGAGCAATAGCTTGTCCTTCTATTTTAGAAACCTCTGATTGTAACCTTTTCAATTTTGTCTCAACAGTTGCCAAATTAGAAACAAGTGTATTGTACGCTTCCTCATCATATTTTATTAGTTGAATATTCTTACGATAATTATCTACAAGGTTCTGTGTTGAACTTAAAGACTCTTTTTTAGTCAATAGCTGTGATTCAATGGAACCCTTAACTTTAACATAACCCTTAAGTTGATTATATCTCGTTTCCTTCTCTTTTAAATTGTCAATTCTATAGGACAATTCCTCTTCGGTAATCTCGGTTGTTAGATGGCTATCCTTATTAATAGCCAATTTAATCTTCCTAACCTGGAAGTCCCAATCATCATTTATATTGGCAATCTTATGGTCAATCTCATTGATTGAAGGTCTTTCATCTAAAAGTCCTTTAGCTTTCATATATTTAAAGTAACCTTCTTTAGAAAAGTCTCTTTTTTCAGACTCGGATTCTATAGCCTTAGTTAATTTATCAACCATATCACGACTTGATTCTTTAGCCATGATTTCCTTGTCAAGATTATCCAATTTATTTTTATTATTTTCAATCTTATTTACCAGGTAAATATTCTCAGAAATGTCATCTTTTATTGAATTTAATCTATTTATTCTAGCTTTAATTTCAGATTTTTCCTTATCCAAACTAACTAGATCCTTATTATTCTGGGTAATTCGTTTTCTACTATTGATTATAGAATTTTTATATGATTTCTTTAAGTCCAATTTTTTCTGATTGCTAATATCAGACTGACATATCGGACATTTATTACCTACAGAATCTAACTCTTCCAATGGTTTTTCTGATGTTTTTATATTATCTTCACAGATTGCTATTTCTGATTTTTTATTAGATTTCTCATCATCAATCCTAGTGATTCTATATTCTGAACTTTGAATTTCATCGGATATTAATTTATGAATTTCACCTAGTTCTTTATCTTTTACATCATCAATACCGTCTTGAGCTAATTTTTCAGAAATAGCTATTTTAAAGTCTTCCAAATCATTATTGTCTTTGTTGAATTCTTTTTCTAAAATTGATTTATCTTCCAAGTATTTATCTAAAACCTTAACGTCTCCATCAACTTTAGATTTATCATTCCTTAAATCTTCAATGATTTTTTCAAGACGTGAATAATCTTCATATGATGTTTTATTCTCTTCCAAGATTTCCTTTTGCTTAGATACAATATTTTTATCCTCTTCAAGACCGTCCCTTGTATGTTTTAAATCAATAAGTCTTTTAGAAGCTTCCTGAAATTCAAGATATACCGGTAATTTATTTACATATTTTTCCAATTTTTGAATCTCAGATTCCGCTTTGGTAATTTCATCTAGTTTATTCTGAAGATCGTTTTTCTCGGATTTAAGTCTATCAATCTCATTTAAACCATTATCCAATTTGATTTTAATATTGTTAAACTCTTCTTTATTAGCTTCCAAGAAAACCTTTTTACTGCTTAACTCATCGAAGTTTTTCTCAGTTTGAATGCGCTCCTGTTCAACATTGATTCCATCTTTTTTAAGGTCCTCATATTCAGCTTTTTTATTTTTAAGTTCTTCTTCCACATCTGTTTTTTTAGATAATTTACCTTTTAGCTCGGATTCCTTATGTTCAAAATCATTAATAAATGGTCTTAAATTATTATATGATTTTTCAAGTGAATCGATACCCAACAATTTAGCAATAAGTTTCTTTTTCTCTGCAGATGTTTTACTTACAAGTTCGGCAATCTCCCCTTGTCTTACATATATCGCATTCAAGAATAGATCTGAATCCATTTGGAGTATTTTCTGGATTTCCGCTGTAACGTTCTTATCGTTTTCACAGATTACACCATAGCTAAAATCAGAATCATCATTCATGTTCGGTTTTTTAATATATAACATTGCTTTGGAACTGGTTTTATCACGGGTTCTTACAACCTTATAATGGTTTCCATTAGAGGTGAATTCTAAACTTACACTCATAGCATTATATGCTGAATTATCCTTTGATGATCTCATAAGATCATTAATTGTTCTGGCGGAGTGTTGTTTAAATAATGCAAAACTAATAGCTTCAAATATTGAAGATTTACCAGCACCATTTTCCCCTACAATCAAGGTTATACCAGAATTAAACTTGATATCTGAGTTTAAATGGGACTTAAAATTCTTAAGTTGTAATCTATCAAATATCATTATTCGTCACCTCCATAATGTTTAGTGTAAAATGTTTCGATAGTATCCTCAGCTTCCTCCAGATTATCCTTTGATAATTCATCAAATAGGTTAATTGCAAAGTTAACTATATCCTCACCTTCATCCTCTAATTTTTTTGAGATAATCTTGTTAATATCAATTGGACCATCATCAACGGGACCAATATCTACCACATCCTTTTCCATAAGATTAAATGTAGGTCTAAAAAGTAGGGTCAAATCTGAAAGCTCCCTATTCAGATAATCATATACCTCTGCACCTGAGAAATCTGAACCTGTAATAGTTAAATTTACAACTGGAGGTAATTTAAGAGATTTGATATAATTTTTAATCTTAAGAATATTGTTATTTAATGTTTCATACTGAATATTTTCATTTATAAACTCTCTTGGAAGATCTATAGAAACTCTTTCTGTATTAACCTCACCATCCTCCATATCAACAAGTACAAATCCCTTTCCATTTTTCTTGTAATCTGCCAATTCATTAGATTTCCATATTTCCGTTGAACCGGGATATACCAATCGACCCTCACCATATGAATCATTAATATAATTGTGAAGGTGACCTAATGCATAATATGAGAAATTAGTTGGCAAATCTCCAATAGCCAATTCAGACTGTGGTATATATTTATCAATACCCTGATGTAAAATAAGAATTTTATTTTTATAGCTACTGGCCTTACGTGAAAGTTTATTCATCTTTTCCTTTAGGATGTCATTTCTTGATTGTGGCATATATGGTACGCCACCAATAAATAAATCCTCGGTTTTATAGTAAGGTTTTATAGGACTTATCAAGTTCAAACCACTGTTTTTAAATAATACTTGAGGTGGAATAGGATTTGCCCTTCTTGACAAATCATGATTACCTGCAATAGCATAAATAGGTATTTCTGCTTTATTCAATTCCTTAATAGCTCTTTGAACTACTAAAAGTGCATCGGTTGTTGGACGTGGTGTTTCAAATAAATCCCCACTATGAATTACAAAATCAACATCCAAATCTATAATTTTATCTATAATATTTTGAAAAGCAGCAGCAAAGTCTCTTTCACGTTCCACTTTACCATACTGCCTATAACCTAAATGAGTATCTGATAGATGTGCAAATTTCATTTTATCACATTCTCTTAAGAATTAATCTATAAATAAGTAATAGTTTTATAAAATTAAATAAATTATATAAATATCTATTTAAATTAACATATATATTTTATTTTTTAATAGGCCATTTTAAAAATTGATTTAAACAATTTAAAAAATAGGTTAAAAACTTTAATTTTTAAGTAAAATATTTAAAAATCATATTATAACTTATTTGATTTAAATTAAAATCTAAAAAAATTAAAAAAATAATTATTTCTCTAAATTTCATTATAATCTTAATTTAATAAAAAAAAATAAATCTAACTAATTTTTATTCAGATAAAAAAAAAAATAATTTACTTTTATAATTTTAAAATAAAAAACTTTATACATAATAAAAACAAAAAACAAATAATACTATTTTTTATTTAAAATATTCTGAATAAAAAACTGTAAGGGGGTATGTAAAATTAAATTTAATAAACAATTTAATTTTAAAAATCTTAAATTAAATCAAGAAACTGAATTTGACAGAATATACAGAAACGAATTTTTTATTATTGATTCAAATAACTTAAATAACATAGATACCCATTTATATGGATATATACTTACTAATAAAGGAATTATACAAAATGATAATTTAAACCCAGATACAGAATTATCCTCTGATGGAGTATTCTTACTTATTCAAAATGAAAATAATTATATTAAAATCCATCAAGATTTTAACGGTTCTATGGAATTATATTTATATAAAAATGAAGGATATTTTGCAATATCAAATTCTTTCCTTAAATTAGTCGAATATCTTAAAAATTATAAAAAAATAAGTTTTAACGATGATTATGCTAAAGCATTGATTGGATCATATTTATGTTCTGAATCATATAAGGAAACATTAATTAATGAAATTGAATTAATACCTAGAAATAAACTTATAATAATTGATATAAAAAATAAAAATTTAAAATTTAAAAATATTGATTATAAAGAAAAAACCATTCCAATAAACTCCATTGAAGGTTTAAAAACCTTAGATAAATGGTATTACAAATGGATAAATATTATAAGAGAAATCAAAAGTAAAACTAACAATATTATTTTTGAATTAAGTGGAGGTTTTGATTCAAGAATAATAATGTTATTTGCAATATGTGCAAATATCGATTTAAATAAAATTTTAGTAAAATCATATAATGATAACAACCATACCCATAAAGAAGATTATGAAATAGCTAATCAAATTGCCAAAGAATTTAATTTTAAATTAAATCATAATGTAAGTCATGAAAAGACTAGTTTTTTCATAGATAAATTAACACCACTTGTATTATCTTCTTACATTAAGATAGGTTCCCACAATCAATTTAATTTTAGATTAGGTATTAAAAATAATACAACTTATTATTTTGGAGGTAGAGGGGGAGAAACAATACGCATTTTTTATAACAAAACACCTACAGAATATATAGATGATATGGAGGAAAAAGCAAGAAGATGGGATCCCTCATTAGCAGAATCTTCTAAAAAGATATATACCAAAACTATCAATCAATTAAGAGATGAGTATAGAATAGATGAGAATTCCAAAGATTTAACTGAATTAATATATTCTGAATGTAGATCTAGAAATCATTTTGGAAAAGTGCTTCTTGAAGATTATTATGTTAATAATATTACATTAGTACCTTTCTTTGACAGTATATTACATAGTTTACAATTAACAGATGATGAATGTGAAGATAGAAACTTATTAATAGCATTAATATTTATTAGATATTGTCCAAAATTATTAGGTTTCAAATTTGAAGGTGGACGTAAAATACAAGAAAAGACTATTGAACATGCTAAAAAGATTAATAATATTTATCCATTTAAAATGAGGGAACTTGAATATATTTCAGGACCTTCTATTAATATGAAAACTACAAATAATGAATCTATAAACTTTTCCCATCATGAATTAAATGATATTTTAAGAGTAATTTATAAGACAGATACATTTAAAAATAAGTTCTTTAAATATTTACCGAATCCTAAATTATATAATAAAATTAAATATTCAATAGAACATGACACTTACTTTCCAGCATGTCGTTCAATACCTATATTTTCAGTATTGAAAATACTTGATGATATTAATCAAGGATATGATATGGATCAATGGTATAAATATTTCTTTTATAAAGAATTTTCAAATAGGTTAGATGAATTTGAAAATTTTATCGATGGAGAATATATTAAATTAGATGAATATAATCTTTTAAAAGATAAAAATGTAAAAATTAAAGAAGAAAACAACAAGTTAAAAAGATTTAATAATGATATTTTAACATCTAACAGTTGGAAAATCACAAAACCAATTAGGTTCATTAAAAATAAAATAATAAAATCTTAAAAAAAAAGATATAAAAGATATTAGAAGATTATTAAAAAAAAATAAGTAAATATATATTCATATTTAGTAGAAACCATCTAATTGCTCAGACTCATATCTTTGTCTTTCCAAATCCTCCTCTTTATCTTTAATGCTTTGACTCCAAGCACCTACAATATCGATATCACCACCAACAGAGCGACCTTTAAATTCATCAATCTTTACAAGTGTTGGAACCTTGGTCATAAGCCCTAAAACTAAAGCCTCACCAATATTTAAAGAAGGTAACTGACCTACCAAATCATCTGATAAAGATTCACTTGCAGCCTGAACATGTTTTTGATCTTTAGGCTCTACAAGCCTTAAGATAATCATATTATTTGCCTGGGATAATGCGTCCTGATCTACAGTTTTAGGTGACTGACTTACAAGACATAGACCTAAACCAAATTTACGACCTTCACGGGCAATTCTTTGAATCCAATACTTACATTTTGTATTTCTATTATTAGGAGCTAAAATATGAGCTTCCTCTAAAACACAGAATAACGGAAATCCCAATTTGGTTTTATCTCCATGAACATAATCTTTTCTACTTTTTAAAGCTGTTCTTAATACATGTTGAACTAAAACCTCTGCAACCCTCTCATCCACCTGACCTAAATCAATGATATTGGCTTGCCCTAACTTAATATTGGATAAAATATCGGAAGCATTGGAATTAAACAGATTGCCATATCTTGAAATCATATCATCGATCTTGTTTAAAACATCGGTCATTCTATTTCTGTCTTTTGAGTCATATTTTTCCTCATCCAAGGACCATCTTTCAAGTATTGCACGGATATTTTCTAAAAAGTCATTTGATGCATGTATTCCCTCTCTTATCTCACTTCTTGCTTGTTTAAATGCCTTTCTCAAATATCTTTCCTGTATGAATGCACTGCTACTTTTAATATTTGCAAG
>JBJEIL010000019.1:0-16406 GCA_051876995.1 Methanobrevibacter sp.
CGATCCAAAAGCCGCCTTTCGGATTTCGACCGCACCAAAGGGGATCTGTGCTTACAGAGGACCCCTAACCCTCCAGTCTAGCCATAAATATATATTATATTAATATTATATAAATGTTATGAAAAAATTTAGATTAAAATATAAAATCGAAAAATAGATAAAAAAATAAAATAGGTTAAAATGAAATAAGATTAACTAAACTCTTTTTTTAAAGCGGAAATAATATCCCCATCAGAAATAATTCCCACTAATTTACCATGGTCTAAAACAGGTAATTGATTAACTATTTCATTTCCAGGAGCATTATTGTCCATTTCGGAAACTGCCTCCATTACACTATCATCAGGCCTAACAAAAGCAACTTGTTTAACCATAACATCCACTACTTTAGTACCTAATGTATATTTATCTAAAATGAGATTATGACCTAAATCAGTAGCAGTTACAATACCCACCATTTTATTATTATCTATTACAGGCATAGCACTAATTTTATGTTTCATTAATCTTTCAAAAGCAAAAACGACCTCCTCATCAGGGTCAACAGTAACTACATTAGTTGTCATTAAATCTCGTACTTTAATGTTCTCCATCATTGGCAATTCCTCCATAAGTTTTTGTAATAGATTTTATCATGAAATCTATAGTACCTGGAATTGTTACATTCTCTATAACAGGTACATTATATTTCTCAGATTGTGTGACAATATATCTTTGAATCTTTCTAATTGAACCAAAATTCTCCAAATATTTTTTAAGTGGTCTTCTAGCCCACATTTGACTACTTCTTGAGTAAAACCTACTTTTATGCACCTCTTCATCACTTACTTGTAAAGTGAATAATATTACATTATCTTTATCCAATAATTCTTGTTTAATAAAACCTGGAACAATATGTACTCCTTCAATTACAATACTTATTCCTTCATCAATAGCCCTTTCAATTACTGCATCCACACCTACAGCTACAGTATCAACATGATCCTTATATCCAGCAATAACTTCATCAAATTCCGGAGGTGACGGAATCCTCATAGCTTTATATGCAGTATAACTAGATTCATGAATAACCGGAGATAAATCCTTTGAAACGATTTTACGCATTACCTCACGAATCATATCTGTACTAATCATATTACGGATACCTAATCTATTAGCTATTTCAAAAGCAATGGACGAAGTTCCAACACCCGATGCTCCTGCAATTAAAATAATTAAAGGTTCTTGGCATTTGGTGATTTTTCTCCAATTTATATACTTTTCAGCAATATCAGGATCAGTTTCTTCAAGTTGTTCAACTATCATCTCAGCCAGTTGATCACTCGTTACAATATCTAGACCTAACTCGTTTATTTTAGTTTCAATACATGCGGCAACTTCATAAGCTTTAGTTAAATCCATTTCAGCCCTAGTTAAAGAACGTGACAAAACGCCTTTAGAAAAAGGTTCTGTATATTTCTTACCACTAACTTCTCCTTGTACCATAATCATTTTATCACAACATTTTAATTCTTTAACAAAAAATAAAATTATCAAACAATAATCAATAATATTTTTAATACAATCATTAATAAAATTTACTAAATAATTTTAAATTAATAATTCCAAATAAGAAATAAAATAAAAATAAATAGTACTTTGTTTAAAATAAATGAAAAAAAATATACAGTAAATGATAAAAATACTTTTTTTTTAAATTAAAATAAGAAAAAAATGAAAAATTAAAGAATAATTAAAAAACACAAGATTATAGAAAATAAGAAAAAATAAAATTGATAATAATTAAAAAAATACAGGATAAAAGAAAATAAGCAGGATAGGGGAAAATATGGGAAAAAATGAAAAAATTAAAGAATAATTTTTATTCTTTAAATGAGATTAAATCTACATCATAGTTTAAAGTATCATCATCAATATTAATTAAACATCCATAGTTTTCTTTAAGCATACCAGGATTTACAACAATGGTATCTCCAATTTTATCTTTTGATCTTGCTTCATGTATATGTCCACATAAATTGATATCTGGTTTAAACTCTCCAATAACATCCCTTAATGCCTTACTTCCAACATGAGTTCCATCAGGTATTTTATCTGCTTCAGTGTTTAAAGGAGGTGCATGAGTAAGTAATATTTTTACTTTAGGTACTTCGTCATTTGCCATAAAATCATATTCTGCAAACAATTCTTTAACATTATCATATAGATGCTGATCGTGGAATTCTCCAGGGGTGTCAAATGGTGTTTCATTAGAACCTCCAAATCCAAAGATAATTACATCACCATATGCAATAATCTGATTGTGAAGGCATACAGCATCGGTATCAGTAATTGCATTACAAATTCCATTAGGATCACAATTTCCAGGAACTGCAAAAACATCAAAACCTAAATCTGAAATACTGCTTATAAATTCATCTACAAAATCCAAAGGACCGAAATTAGTTATATCCCCATTAATTAAAACCAAGTCTATGTCCTGATTATTTTTCAAATAATTAATGAAATCATCATTTTTTTCACCATGAATATCACTAATTGATAAAATTTTCATCTAATTACCTCTTAATCTTTTAAGTATATGTAAGTATATTCAAAATATATAATATATTTATCTATATGAAAATAATTATAGAAATAGATTAAATTACTTGATGGATATTCTAATGAAAAATCAAGTTAAATTTGAGATATTATAAAAAAATAATTAAAAAATAGTAATTAAACTGAAATAAAATTAAAAATAATAAAAATAGGGATTAAATAGGATTTATTCTAAAAAGAAAGCACCCATCTCTTTAATTCCATCTTTAACATCATCTTTATCACCATATAATGTTAAAGTGAAATCGTCCTCAAACTCAATGATTAAACCATGAGTTTCTGCAATAAACTGAATTCTTTCTTCACCCATTGGTTTTTTAAAAGTTATACGGCTTGTTGAAAAACCTGGTGGTGGATTTAAATTGAATTTAGAGTGAATATCTGGAACATCATATAGTTTTTCCCCTCTATTAACTCTTTTTATTTTATCCATCCATTTTTCAGTATATCTTTCAGAAACTTTATCATTTGCCAAATCAATAAGTTGATTTTGAATTTCTGATAAAGTTACACTAGCCTTTGCAACTTCATTAATCATATCCGGATGAGAGGTATCTTTCTTATAAAAATTAATCTGTGTTTTAGTAAAACCCATATTTTTATTAATTTCTGTTGGTATTTCAATATTTTGTTTCTTTAAATCAGTTAATAAATCTAAAAGAACTAACCATAATTGTTCAATAGGTAAAGAACTCATAAATGACCTTCTAATATTTTTAAAGTAGTGATGTTGACTTTAGCATCAGCTTCTTTTAACTCATCCCTAATTTGATCAACATTATCATATGAATCTAAGAATAAAACATGATGACTAGTGGTTCCAGTAATATCTAAAATTGCAATTTCATCATCATCTTTAACTTCTCTTTTTTCAATAGTTGCCTTAAATTGTACATAAGGTCCCATTTCTTCAGGAAGATCTTTATATTTAAATATTCCACCTAATGTAGCCATAAACATTAAAATCACCTACGCTATTTTATAAAAGAATATGTTTTAATAACATATAAAACTTGTTCGTATATATTCATACTAAATATTATTTAAAATAAAGTAGTATAAAAAATTTTTGTAAAATAAAAAAAATGTTTTGAAACATTTTAACTAATCTTAATTTTTATTTAGTATTGAAGTTTATAAACTTATTGTTTAAAGAGAAAATATTTAAAAAAACAAGACAATTAAAAAAATTCTAAAATGGTATAATTATAAACAAAATAAAAAAAAGTTAGTCAAAAACCACGTAAAAATTAAAAAAAGAAAAAATAGAGAAAAAATCTCTAAATTTACATACCTAATTTTTTAAGAATAGGTTCAGCACTTTGTTGTTGAGCAGCGAAAGTTAATTCATCTGCACCTAATCCCATAGCTAAACCGTATAATTGAGCTAAGTGTAAAACAGGTATATGATAATCGGTACCATATTGTTCGTTTACTTCGTTTTGACCTACATCAAATTGTAAGTGACAGAATGGGCAAACATCTACAATACAGTCAACACCTGCTTTAGTCATATTATCAAGTTTTTCCTTAGTGAAACTGGTAGCTACAGATTTATCTCTAGCTCTTAATCCTCCACCAGCACCACAGCACATTTGTTTATCTTGATAATCAACAGATTTTGCACCGGTAATTTCAACCAATTCATCTAAAATACTAGGATTTTCGGAATCGTCAATTTGTTTTTCTGCAGATGGTTTTAAGAAGTGGCAACCGTAATGTACAGCAACATTTAAATCTAAAGGTTTTTCAAATAATTCTGCAATTTTATCTAAACCAACATCATTGTATAATACTTCTGCAAAGTGTCTTACATTTACTGAACCTTGGAATTGGTGGTCTCCAGTTTGTGCTAAGATAGCGTTAACTTCGTCTTTTTTATCAGCATTATCTTTTAACATTTCATTTGCTTCAAATAAAGAACCGAAACATCCGTTACATTCAGTTACAATGTCGTCTCCCATTTCTTCAGCAATAGCAATGTTACGTGCTGCAATAGTCATCCAAGTTTTTTGATCGAAAGAACCAAATACACCAGGAGCAGGACAACAGGAAGCACCTTCCATATCTTTAAGTTCAACACCTAATTTATCGAATAAAATTCTGGTAGCTTTTTCAACACCAGGGTAACGATTATTTACAATACAACCTAAAAAGTATGCTATTTCCATTAAAATTCCTCCTATTCTTCATATCCTACTAATTTATCAAATTCACAAATTTTACAAATGTCTTGAATTTCTTTTAAAGCTTCAGGATATTTGTGAGTAGTTGGAGGTACTTCAGGAAGACCTATTTTTACTCTTAAAGCTTTAATTTTATCGTTAATAGGTACACCGTGACCAGATTGAATTACGAATTTACCAGTAGCTTTGTGAGCATCAGCCATGTAACCAGCATGAGCAGCTTCGTTACGTGCTAATTTAATAACTTCTACAATTTCTACTTTTCTAGGACATCTTTCTTGACAAGTGTAACAAGTAGTACACATCCATAAAGCAGGATCAGAAATTACTTCATCTCTTAATCCTAATAAACATTTTCTTACAATTCTTCTTACTCTGTATGGAGTTCTCCTACCAGAAGGACAACTTCCACCACAGGTACCACATTGGAAACAGTGGTTTACAGTTTCAAGACCTGCATCAATGAATTTTTGTTTAAAATCTTCATCAATATCAGCATTGGTATAAACATCGTTATCTTGTAATAAAGTCATATTATCTCTCTCATTATCAGTTTCGTTTTCATCTTCAGATTTTTCTTCAGATTCAACTGAAATTTTAACTTCATCAATTTCTTCAGAAGAGTCTTTAGTATCTTCAGAAATTTCCTCATAATCAGAAGCCACAATGTCTTCAGATACTTCTTCAACAGTTTCTTCTACATCAGAAGATTCATCAGTAATTTGTTCTGTTTCTAAAGTATCATTTGATACATCATCAGAAACTTCCTTGGTTAAAGTATCTTCATCAGAAACGGTAGCTTCTTCGACAGAAGAATGAATATTTTCTTTAGGAGGTTCTACTTCTTCAGAATTCCGAATAGGTTCAGAAGATTCAATTCCAGAAACGCCATTTTCTTTAAATTTAATGTCGTTAGAAGATGTCTGTTCTTGTTTTGAGGTAACAGGTACTTTTACACTATTACTCCCAGTTTTTTCCTCTTGTTTATCGTCTTCTTTTTTTCCACTGAAAAAAGATTTAAGACGTTTGAATACAGACATTGAAAAACACATCCTAGAATATCATCGGCACATTACCTCAATCCTTATACTAACATTTAACATGATGAGTATATAAAGATTACTAAAAAAATCAAAAGTGTAACCTAAAAGGTGACACAATTTACTTATCAATAATCAAAAAGAATTGACTATTATAAATAATATAATATAATATATTAATATAATAATAGAATTCAATTGTGATTTAAAAGATGATATTAATCTTTAAAATACAATAATAAAATGTTAATAAATAATTCATAGAGGAATACAATGCCAATAAAGTTTGAAATAAAATCCCATGATGGACCTGGGAGATTTGGAAAATTAAATGGTGAGAAAACACCACTTCTAATTGACAGTGAAAAATATCCTATTGCAGAAGATCAATCATGCCCCTATAATGTTGATAGAGAACTTGCAGAGTGGAGTGTAAGGGAAACAATTAAGAAATCATCACAAAAAGATATGATTGATAATTGTCCCATAGCGGTTATCCAAGGATCAAAATATTTGGAGTTAAGATTAGAATGCTGTAAGAAATTAGAAGAATTAGGTTATAATGGATTTTTAATAGCAAATGGAGATGAATTACTACTTCATCCACAGGATTTAGTAGAACTTATAGTTAATCTAAGAGAAAATTTAAACCCAAATAGTTATTTAATATTCCCATTTGCAGAATGTTCCTTTATGCCATTGCTATCTTATATGGGAATAGATGGATATTTAATCGATTCAAGTAAATATTATAGTTATTTAAATGTTTTGATGACACCAACTAAAAACTATGATTTAAATACCTATAAAATTTATGAGGATATGGAGCAAGATGAAATTGAAAAATATAACAAAAATACACTGGATTTAGTCATTAGAGAAATAAGATGGCATATGAAGAATAGAAGTTTAAGAAATTTAGTAGAGGAAAGGGCAAACACCAGTCCACAGAATAAATCAGCCCTTAAAATTCTAGACAAAAACCATATGAATTATTTACTTAAATACAACCAACTATTCTAGATAGGATAATTTTTAAAAAACTTTAAATATTTATAAATAAAATTTATAATATTCATATCTATAAGATTAAACATTTTATCAGATATTTCCAAAAATATCTTCATATTTATAAATGAAAAAATATATATATATGAATTTATAAATGAGACATAATTCAATAAAATAGAAACCTAATAATTTATATAATGAAGTGATCAAATGAAAATTACATTTATCAACCCCCCACAAACAGCATCAAAATATAAATTCTTAGGAGTTATTGCTCCACCTTTAGGAATGTCATATATTGCTGCTGTTCTTGAAGAAAATGGATACGATGTGAGCATAATCGATGCAACAGCATTAGATTACGATTTTGACCAACTTGCAAATAGAGTTAAAAAAGAAAATCCTGATATCGTATCTATTACCGCTCTTACACCAACTATCGGTAGAGCACTTGAAAGTGCACAAGTTGTAAAAGAAGTACTTCCAGACACCATGGTAATTTTAGGTGGATACCATCCAACATTTAATGTTAAGGAAACTTTAAACGATGAAAATGTTGATCTAATAATACGTGGTGAAGGAGAGTACACCATGTTAGAACTTGTTCAAACATTAGAAAAAGGGGAAAATATTTCTAATGTTAAGGGAATTGCATATGAAGAGACTAATGAAAATGGTGAAAAATTATTAGTGTTAACTCCTGAAAGGGAACCAATCTGCAATCTAGATGAACTTCCTTTCCCAGCATTACACTTACTTCCAATGGATCATTACAAATTATTAAATATGGATACCCATATGTCTACAATGATTACTAGTAGAGGTTGTCCCATACAGTGCTCTTTCTGTTCATCTGCAGCAATGCATGGTAGAAAAATTAGAAGACGAAGTATTGAAAATATTGTAGATGAAATGGAACATTTAGTATATGACTATGGAATTGAAACCATTGCATTTATGGATGACACATTTACAGTAAATAAGAAGAGAGTCAGAGATTTATGTGATGAAATAATGAGAAGAAACCTTAAAGTATATTGGGGTTGTACTTCCAGAGTAGATACTTTAAATGAAGAATTATTACAGAAAATGAAAGATTCCGGATGTATCGCTATATTTATGGGTGTTGAATCTGCAGATCAACAACAATTAGACAGGATGGGTAAAAACACAAACATTACAAAAATCGAAAATGCATTTAGAATGGCTAGAGAGAAAAAGATCAGGACCATTGCATCTGTAGCGCTTGGAATGCCTCATGATACAAAAGAAACTATGGAAAAAACAATTAAGTTTGTTCGTCAATTAAAACCTAATTATGCTGTATTCAACTTAGCAACACCTTATCCAGGTACAAGATTCTACAAAGAAGCATTTGAGAAAAATTTAATACAAGTAAAGGATTGGTCTAAATACACATTAATTTCCCCAATATTAGAAACAATTGATTGTTCTAAGGAAGATTTAAGGAAAATACAGGCAAAAGCTTTTATTAGATTCTACTTAAGACCGACTTATTTAATTAGACAATTTTTAATGGATGGTCCTATGTTAGTTAAAACCTTCTGGGGTGTAATTAAACAAGCATTCAGTAAAAGTGGAAATTCTAATTATAATAAAAGAAATCTTGATGAAGTTAGATTACAAAATTAAAGCTTCATCTACTTATTTTATAAAATATAACTTTTTAATATTTTTATAACAATAAAACAATTTAATAGCTTTTTTTAACAATTAAAATTTTAATAAAAAATCAACCCATACATAGTATCTTTATAAAAAAAGATTTTAACCAAATATTATCAATTTATCACTATTTCTTAAAAAAATAAACATTTTAATTAAATATCAACCAACCCAATATAATACTTACATAAAACAGTTAAAGATTCCGTAATAATTTAATAATATCAAATATAAGAAAAATCATCAAAAAAAGTAATAAAGAATTTTACTTAGTAAATACTTATTACAAATTAAAAATAGTTTACTAATTAAAACTATTTAATAAGTTAATAGAAATTACTTAGTAAAAACGTGTAAGAATAGTGAATTTTATAATTAAAATAAAAAATGAAATTACTAAAATAGCTAGAAAAAGGATTATTTTAAAAAATAATAATAAATCCTTTAAAAAAATCAAATCAAAAAAAAAGTAAAAAAAAATTAGAGTAGAAAATAAAGAATTATCTTTCTTTTTTAATTTCTTGTTTTATTCTCTCCCACATTGCTTGCTCCTCACCACAACCTGAGACAATAATATTCTTATATTCAGAATTAAGAATCAATTTTACAATACCTTTAATTCTCTTTTCCATTTCGCTATAAGGATAAGGATAGAAATCAGCATTAAACTCATCCTTAATCTGATTATAATATTCCCTAGCAATTTCCACAGATTCCCTTCCAGGTATCACAATTAAATGATCAGGATTAATTGCTCTTATAGCTTCAAGATGATCCTCAAATACTTCTTCCTCACCTACATCTGGTGTAGTATATATAAATTCCAATTTATTATCAATATACTGATTCATAAATAATACATTAACCTTTAATGCATCACCATTATCACCTTGACCAAGACCTACCATTTTACCGTCGTTTAGTTTTACAACCTCGAAACGTCCCGGAGGTAAAATTGCCATAGTAAGACTTTCAAAAACTTCACATGCAGTCTTTTCTATATTTTCTATCTTTGGAGTGAAACTTGCATATGCTGTTGTAGAGCATAATGTATTATAGATATTGTGAATACCAAATGGTGGAACATCTGTATCAAATTTAAAAGACACATTATTATCATTAGGGTAATTATAGACGTTACCTTCTATTGTAATAAACCATCTACTAGGACTTGTTTGTAATTTAGTAATTTTAACATTTGGTTCAGGTCTTCTAAATCCACATTCACATTGATAAATACCCCTATGATTTAAAAACCTTTTAGAATATTGAAGCTTCCTTCCACATATTGGACACTCAACATCTTTTTCCGGGAAAATATCATTATAATCTATATCAAGTCCAAAATAATTTACGGGAACATCCTTTTCTTTATTTTTACCAATGTAAACTGTTCTTGGATCATCAACATTTGCTACTATAACTCCTCTTTTCATATTTAAAGAAAGTTCTCTCTTAGCAGCCAAATATTTATCAAAAGGATTTTTGATACCAAGAACTTGTGTGTGTTCTCTTGAAATTGTAGTATAAACTACCCCAATAGGATCCACTAATCTTTGTACCTCACCAGGTATGCCATGTTCAAAATCCCTAATACCATATTCAAATACACCAAGTTCAGATTTACCTTGAAGAAGACCTGTTGCAATAGCATTAACAGTATTGCTTTCAAAATTAGAGCAAATTTGTGCATCTTTTGATAAAAGTTTAATCAACATAGTAGTAGTGGTTGTTTTTCCGTTAGTTCCAGTGACAATAACAGAACCTATTTCCGGCTCTTTAGCTAAATTGTTTAAAGCTTCATAAGATCCGACATGAAGGAATAACCATCCAGGAAAACTTTTACCCATCCCTCCATTAAGATGTACTAAAAAGTTACCTAGTTTGCCCATACATTTAGCAAACTTATACCTAAAATTTCCAACCATAAATTGATTCACCCTTAAATTAAAAACTTTAAAAAAATTTTATTAGTTAATTATTACTTTTTTATAATATATAAAGTTTAATTTTTAAAAAGATATTGGAATAAAATTCCTTTTTTTACGAAAATATAAGTTTAAAAATCAATAAATAGGTTTATACCATTTTATAGGTTATTAAAAAAGAAATAAAAATATTAAAAATAAAATTTAAAAAATATATTTTAAAGAATATAACTAATCTTATTAATCATCTACAGCATATCTCTGTAATTTATCAGCCAAATTGTTTAAATATCCTTTCATAGGTCCTGTTTTTTCTGCAGTTTTATATATTAATTTTAAATCATCTTTCTGTAATCCTTTAACCAATACCAAAGCAAAAATATAAACAATTACTCCAACAACCAAACCTACAAAAATACCCCAATAGGTTTTAGGAACCAACATACATGCTGCCCCCATAATTAATGAAGCAGCCAATATTTTTAAAAACGCCATAGTTCTAAACTTAACGCCTGATACTTTATGGGTATAAATAATACATACAACCATAATAAATGCAGTACTTATGGAAGTTGCTAAAGCTGCACCATTAATATTGAATAATGGAACGAGTAAATAACTGAAGATAGTTTGGATAATAACCCCTAATATTAAAGATATCATAGGAATAATTGGTTTTCCAAGACCCTGAGTTATACTTGCAGATATAGTGTAAACAGCAAAACATAACATACCCATTACAAGTATTTGTAATGCAACAGTACCTAAAGTGTATTCATGTCCAAATAAAAGACCTAAAATAGGACTAGCAAATACAGCTGTACCTACACATAACGGCAATACAATAAGTATTACATATCTATAAGATTGATGAATATATCTTGTAAGTAATTCATGATTATTTAATGAAAATGCTTCTGAAGCTGCAGGAAGTGCAGATGTTGCAACAGACATAGATACAATTAAAGGTAATCTAGCTATTGCACTTGCATTAGTGTAATAACCTGCATAATTACTTGTTAAGTAAGCACCAATAAATAAGGTACCAATATCATATAACAATACTTCTGCAAGACCAGTTATAACAACAGGAATTGAGAATTTTAAAAGCATTACAATAATATCCCACTCTTCAGATCTTGAGATTTTCTTACGGCCTGTTTTAAACTTAGAAGTAACATCCCTTTTAAATAACCATATTGCAGAGAGAGATGCAAATAAAAATCCTAAAACTGTACCTAAAACAGCACCAGAAACTCTCCAACCAATCAATACAAATATTACAGCAAAACAAATCATACCTAACTGTTCAAACGCTTTTGTAATAAGAATATCAGTCATTTGATAATATCCCTGAAATACTCCCCGATACAATCCTACAATTACACTAAAAGGAGTGATTACAGCAACTAATTGTAATGGTAAAAGTGCAGCAGGCTTATGCCACCAGCCTATAGCAATAGGCTCTGCAATAAGATACATAATAGTGGCCCCAATAACCGCCATGACAATTATTATCTTAAATGACATTCGAATGACCTGTTGTTGCATCTGTTCATTATCCAAAGCAGAATATTCTGCAACATATTTAGCTATTGCTGAAGGAAGCCCTCCGGAAGCAGTGATATTTAAGAAATTTTGGAAAGGTAATGTAAGTCCCAATATACCATAATCAGCAGCAGTAAGTAACCATGTTAATATAAAACGGTACAAAAATCCCCCAATACGGAAGATAAAAGTACCAATAAGCATGATAAAACTACCCTTTGCAATTTTAGATTCATTATCTGACATAAAATTACCTAAAAATTCAATTTTAAATAAAAATAAGTTTTTTAAATAGTATAATATAATCTTATCAAATATATTTTATAAATTTTTCCATGTATTTAAAAGTAAAAAATTAATTTCCATAGATTTAAAGTCAATTAAAATTTTTATAAAATTAAAATAAAAAAAGTAAAATAAAATACTGAAACACAGAAAAAGGAAAAAAAGAATTAAAATTTAAATTAATAAAAATAAAATAAAATATAATTTATCTAAAAATAAATAAGAATTCTTCCTTTCTTATTAAAAGAAAAGAAAAATTAAAAACAAATTATAAAATTAATTTATTTATTGATAATTGTCTGCTTTTTCATGGAAGTAAGCTTGTGGATGAGCACATACAGGACATTTTTCAGGTGGTTCAGGTCCAATAAATACATGTCCACAGTTAGAACAGATCCATACAATATCTTCTTCTTTTTTAAATACTGATCCATCCCTTACATTTTTAAGTAAGGTATTGTATCTTTCTTCATGTTCTTTTTCAATTTCTGCAACTTTTTCAAATAAGAATGCAATTTCATCAAAGCCTTCTTCTTTAGCTTCTTCTGCGAAGTTTTTATACATTTCAGTCCATTCTTCATGTTCACCTGCAGCAGCTGCTACGAGGTTTTCCTCAGTACTTTTAATGTCTCCGCCTTCTAATATTTTAAACCAAATTTTAGCATGTTCTTTTTCATTACCTGCAGTTTCCTCAAAGATTTTAGAAATTTGTACATATCCATCCTTTTTAGCTTTACTTGCAAAGTAGGTGTATTTATTCCTTGCTTGAGATTCACCTGCAAATGCATATTCTAAATTTTTCTCAGTTTTACTACCTTTTAATTCGGGCATAAATATCATCTCCAAAATTACTTATATAACATATATGTTTTATTAAATATTAATTTTTTACTATTTAAAAAAAATAATAAATGATATAATAAAAGTAGCAGTTGATATTGTAAATATAATAAAAACGGATTTAATTAATTGAAATAAAATCCAAACCCCTAAAAAAAGACATGATGAAACAGCTAAAAAAAATGCAAAATAACTTAATATTATAAAAAAATCTATTAAAGAATTTACTAGAAACAATAAACCAGCTTGACGCAAAAGTATACACATAAATAAAATAATTAGATTTAAAAAATTATTAAAAAGATTGTATAAGATTCATTCAGATTTAGATCCCTTCTCAAGAATCTTATTAATCTTATTATTAGCTACAAAAACACTAAGACCAAACTGAATAATATAATATGTGAAAATAATATATTCCATATAGTTTAATTTTAAATACCATAAAATAAACAATAGAACATAAACAATAAAGATGATTACGCCTTTATTCCTCTCATCCATATATACATATCCTATTCCCGGAAGTATAAGGTTTATTAATTCAACATTCCTAGTATACATTGGATTATTAATAATCTCTTTTTCTTTATCATCTAAAAGATCATAATCAATTTCATCATACAAGTTCCTATCTCCAATAATAACACAACCATAAAAAAAGATATTATATTAAATTATGTAATTATCTTAAATAAATTTTTCACTGACATTTTAAATGGCTTTAAATAAAAAACAATGAAAAAAAATTAAGTTTTAATATTTTATATAAAAAATTAAAACAGAACAATATTGATTAAAAAAAGAATATGCAAATAAGCAAATAATAATCAAAAAAACTATAAATAATATAATATTAATTCTAAAAAATCAAATGACAATATTTATAAGTAATGAAATACAATTTATTATACGATGTGCATAAATCTACACATCATTGGTGAATTTCTCAACCATTTTATAATCTATATAAAAACATGAAATTCATTTAAAAAAAAAAAGAGTATTTATTATAATATGATTAAGAGTTTATTCCTAAAAATTACTTACCACTAAAAAAAATATTATCTAAAAAAATTCTTAATTACCCTACCATATTTATAAGAAATACTCTTTCCTACTCTATATAATCTTATTTTTTTCTAAATTTATATTCAATTAAATAATATAATCTTTTATTAATTAAAACTATTTAAACAAGGTTGTTTTATAAATTAATAATTATTTTAAAGTTTTAATGATTTTTTTAAATGAACATTAAAAATGAATCAATGAATAATTTATAAAATATAAATATTTTTAGAATAAACAATAAAGAATTAAAATAATATTTTTTTACAAATAATTAATACAAATTCCTGATTTAAAATCAAATAGTAATAATTATAAAGTAAAAAAAACAATAATTAACTAGGGAAAAAGATATTTTTTATCAAATGATAAAAAAGGAATTCTTAATCTCCATATTTAAGAGAAAAAATATTTCATTAATCTTAAGGGCATGACTTTAAACATTGCTATTACGAATGTTATTAGCTTAAAGAAAAATTAGGAACTGACGTGTTATGTCCTTCACCCTGATTTACTTTTTTTAAAGATTTATACAATATTATCTATTTTATATAAATTTAAGTAAGAATTAATATTCTTCATAAAATAATAAGAAATTAAAATAAAGAAAAATTAACATTTTTCTAAAATACTTTTATCTGCACCTGCAACATAAACAAGATATTCTGCTTCTACAATATGTAACTTAGATGGTATAACAATACAATGAAGAGGACTTCCAAAATCATAGTCAATCAATTCTGATATTTTACCTGCCTTGACAATACCCTCATCAGATCCAACTCTTGCAATACCAACAGCTAATGTATCCTCATTGATAACCTGTTCCTCTTCTGGTAAAGTGTCTTTAACCTTCATTAAATATTCGAGACCTTGATTAATACTCATATATCTATCTTTATGGGCCTGGATATCAAGAAGTACCAAGGTGTGTAGTTCCATATCCATATTCTCCTTAATAGCCATATATGGAGATTTAGGAAAGAAATTATGATCCGGAAATGGAATTGTTGTAACTTTTCCAAATTTATATCCCTGAAGACCACTTATTGCAGGAGCTGAAGATAAAATAGAAGAACCATGAATTACCTTATAACCTATACCTTTTCTAGCACATTGAACTAAAAAATCAGAGTGTGTTGTGGCAATCAGCGGATCACCACCAGTAATAAGCGCAACATCTTTGTTTTTAGCTTCAAGTATAAATGGACCATCCTCTTCAACTTCAGACCTATTTAATATGTGAATTTTAGAACCGATTTTATCTTCAATAGCCTCTAAAGTAGAACCTATTAATTTTGAGGTAAAAAATTCTGCATAAATTACATCCACTTCTTTTAAAGCATTTAATGCTTTAATTGACATATCACTTATATCAAATAATCCTAATCCAATCAAATAAAACATGTTTTTAACCTTTAAATTTAAATTATAAAATCAAAATTTCATAATAATTAATATAAAAAAAATACTTAATATTAATTTATAACTTGAGATAAATATATTTTATAATAAGAAATTTAAACTTATTATTATTTAGAGATAATAAGCTACTTTTAGAAAATAAAAATTAATGTTTTAAATTAAAAATACATATTATAATTTTAATTAAAAAAAAATATCTCTTGATATTTTATTTATTTAATCAATTTAAACAATGATATTATGCAATCTTTAAAAATTAGTTTACCTGCTGTAGATGAAGTACGTAAAATCATCATGGATATGGAAATTATGGATATGGACCATAGAATCAAGCCTGAGAAGGACTATGGATATATTGGAATAACTTCCCCAGTCAGTGATGAGGAAATAGAGAACATGAAAGAAGAGGTTATCAAAGTTAAAAAGGTGCAGAAACTTCTTAATGGAAGACCTCTTGAGATTGAAGTTGTGGACAAAGAATTAGAACTTATTCCCAGATATCCCCATAGTGTTAGAGAAATGCTTCAAGGTAAATTAACAGATCAAGAGATTACAGATTTAAGAAATTCCTTTGATATTATAGGCAATATTGTAATTGTTGAGATTCCGGATAATCTTTTAGAACATAAAGAGTTAATTGGTGAAACCACATTAAAATTTACTAAACGTAAATCTGTTTATATGAAAAAAAGCCCCATTAAAGGGGTGACACGGGTTAGAGATATTGAATTTATTTGTGGAGTTGATAATCCGGTAACTATTCATAAAGAACAGAAGATACG
>JBJEIL010000020.1:0-902 GCA_051876995.1 Methanobrevibacter sp.
ATTGTAATATAACGAATTTATATTATTTCAAATGGTTTATGGTTTTTTATTCTTTTTATTAATTTGTACATATTTCATGAATTTTATATTTAAAATTTTTTATAATAAATTATTTAATAATTCTTAATATAACTTATTATATCTAAATTTTTAATATTTTAAAATTTTGTTAATTATGGTGATAATATATGCAATTAAAAGATTTTTATTGGATATTGTCAATTTTTCTAATTATTACATTGTCTATAGGTTCTATTGTAGCAGTAGATCCTAATTCATTAAATAGTTTGACTAATATTAACGATTCTCATAGTAATGGTACTGTTAATTATAATCAAGACAATAATAGCTATCTGGAAAATGAAAATGTGGTGAATAATGATAATGGAAACATTCTAAAATATGATGATTTAAATACAACTTCTGCAGAGAATGGCGGAATACGTAATATATCTTTAACAAATGGGTATAATGGATATTGTGTTAACATGAGTTTACATAGTGCGGAATCTGGTCAAACATTTACTGTTACTAATACATCTACTATTATTAATCATTTAGATGGTTCTAATGTGGGAGAATATATTAAAATCTTGTTCTATAATTATTGGGATATTGTAAATTCTAATAAGACTGCTACTTCTGATGCAATTTGGAGATTTACAGATGGAGTTTATATTCCATATACTAGTGGTGATTATGATGGTCCAGTTGTTTCTTCATTAGTTACAAATGTGATATCTGATTATAATGATGGTTTAAGGGTTCCTGATCATGGAGCTGTTAAAAAAATAAATGACACTAGTGAAATGGTTTTTGATTTTATAAATTTAGTCTCTGGTTCTGATACTGTTCAAAATTATTTTGGATATAAAGTTACAATACAAAATATAAGTCAAAAT
>JBJEIL010000020.1:1002-3514 GCA_051876995.1 Methanobrevibacter sp.
AATACAACTGGTAATAATACTAATAATACTAATATAAATAATTCTACTAATAATACTACTAATACAACTGGTAATAATACTAATAATACTAATATAAATAATTCTACTAATAATAATACAGATAACTCAAATAATATAACAAATTCAACAAATGGTAATAATACAAGTACCATAAATAATAATACTTTAGTTAATAATAATCAGAATAATAAAACTGGTACTGGTTTATATAATACTGGTAACCCATTATATATTCTATTTGCAGCTTTAATGTTATTAACAGCATTACCATTCTATCGTAAGAAATAGGTTTAAAAATTTATAATCTTATTAATTTTCATAAATTAATTTGATTATAATTTTTTTTTAAATTTGTGTGTTACCACATTTTAGGATAAAATAAGTATTTTTAAATAATATCTTTTTTAATAAATCTTTAAATAAATTCTTTTTTTAATAATTCTTTAGTGTAATTGGTATTCAATATTTCTCCTTTCATATTAACAATTATTACATTTAATTCAATATTAAATCTATCTTTTACCCTCTCTTTAATTGCATCTGCAATACTATTAAGTACAATTACATCTAAATTGTCCTTTTTTAATAGGTCAATAATTTCCTCAGTAGTTTTAGACTTATAGACTCCCTGAATTAATTCAGTACTTCCACCACATATTCCAGTGTGGGCTGCAAAGATTTCCCTTCTTCCATCTGCAACAGAGTGTTTGGTATTAAAAATACCCCCTGCAAGTTTTACTAATTTTCCAATATGGCCAACTAAGGTTAATTTAGTGATATTTCTTTTTTCAGCCTCTTCAAACATATAACCTACAAAATTGGTTGTTTGAATTACCTGATCCGGATGTATGTCTAGTATTCTATTTGCAATCTTCTCACCAATATTTCCAGGCACATAGATAAGATCATTGTATTTTTCAGCTATTGCGACATTTAGAGGTATTAAAAGAGAATCTTTATATGCTTTAGTACTCATTGAACGAGCTATTCCAGTTGTTCCAAGAATTGAAATTCCACCTTCAATTCCAATACGGGGATTCATTGTTCTTTTTGCAATCCTTTCCCCTTCTGGAATATTGATTGTTACGATTGCAAGTTTATTTTCAGGAACATGCTCTTTTAAATTTTCTTTAATCATTTTACGTGGTACTGGGTTAATCGCATATTCTCCAATTGGTACTTGAAGACCGTTTTTAGTAACTCTGCCAACTCCACATCCTCCATTAATAACTACATTATCCTCCTCATCGATTAATGGATTTGTATAATCAATTTTATAACTGGATTTGTCTACAAGTTCTACTGTAGCATATATCTCAATATTTACCGTAACATCAGGATCATCATATGGATATTTATGTGCTGAGGATACTGCTTTATTATCTGATTCTTTTTTAACTGAATCTATGAAAATGTCTAATTTTTCTTTGGGTGTTTTAATTTGAACTATCTCTGTTTTTTTATCTTCGGTTAGCATCTTTAAACTGCTTAAAGCTGTGGCTGTTGCAATACTTCCGGTAGTTGGTCCAAATTTATATCCTTTATTTTGATGATTTCTACACATAATGTAAATTATAGTATTTAAAAATAAAAAACTTATCTATTATTTTAGATTAAATAGTTTTATTTAAAATTAGTTTTTTTTTTATGGGGAGGTTAAAAAGTCTTTTTTTTATTGAAAATTAGTAGTTTATTTGAAAAATAGTATTTTAAAAAAATAATGAAATGGTATTATTAGATAAATTTATTGTAATCTATCTAATAATTCTGGAAGGCTAGGTGCACCAACAAATTCAACATTGTTATTGATTGCAATAGTAGGTACAGCCATAATTCCATAGTTTATAGCAGCCTCTCTGTTTTCATTATCTTCAATATTACGGATCTCAACATCGAGGTCAGGTACTTGTTGTTTTGCTTCTTCTACAACCCTAATAGCACTTGGACAGTGAGGACAAGTTGATGAGACGAATACTTCTACTTTTGTCATTTATATCACCTAATTTTTTTATTCACTTTTCTAGGATAAACATTTAACAAGTTTATCCGTTCGTAGTTAATAGAATTTTTATTCTATTAATAATTTTATATTTTCATATATAAAGGTTGCTGTTACTACTTAAATATTAGTCTATTTAATGTATTGACTATATTGGTCTGTGATGTTAGACCTAAATAAAAAGTATTATCTGTACTATAGGTTTCAGTATCATAGGTAGATGGTAAACCTCCAAGTTTGACTGCAAGTTCTATTGCATCCTTTCTACTTCCCACATTGTCTACAAGTTTATTGTCCTTTGCTTGCTGTCCATCAAATACTGAACCATCTGCAATCTTATCAATCTCAGATTTAGACATATTTCTATTTGCTGCTACATTGGATTTAAAACGGTCTGCATCATTATCAACAATAGTCTGTAACATTTTACTCTCATTAGAATTTATGCTTTTATAATTTGCTCCAATATCTTTATAGTCTCCACTTTTAATG
>JBJEIL010000021.1:0-15894 GCA_051876995.1 Methanobrevibacter sp.
AGATGTGCAATTCTGTTTTTTCAGTCCACTTATTTAATTTTGCTAATAATGCTTTAAAAAATATTTTTGATGATGAGAAGTATTTGGAAGAGTTTAATTATAAAACTCATGAGGAAGAAATTGAAAAATTTAAAGAATTAGATCAAAATACTTTAAAATTAAATAGATATCGAGTTAAAGAGGCTCTAGCTAATAAAAGACCAAACATTAATAGGAAATGGTCTAAAAGTTCTCCAATGGGTATTTTAAAATTTCAATTTTCTAAAAAAAGAGGTTTAATGTCTATTAGGCGATTACTTTCAAATGCTCTTGATGCTATAATATTGCTTAAGCCTTGTTTTATGATGAGTCCAGTATCTATTGCTCAATATTTGCCTCCTGAAATTTTTGAATCTTACTTTGATTATGTAATATTTGATGAAGCTAGTCAAGTTGAGGTATCTGATGCAATTGGCGCAATGATGAGGGGTAAACATTACATTGTTATGGGTGATACTAAACAGCTACCACCAACAAGGTTCTTTGAGTCTTCATTGGATATTGATGATGAGGATGAGAATCTCAACAATGTTAAAGATTTAGAGAGTATTCTTCATTTGTGTGAAAATTCCTTTGAGCGTAGGGTTTTAAGATGGCATTATAGAAGTAGACATCAATCCTTAATTGAATTTTCAAATTATGCATTTTATAACAATGATTTATATGTATTTCCGTCACCTGTTAAAAATTCAGATGATTTAGGCTTAAAATTTATGTATAATCCAAATACTGTTTATGAGAAAGGATCAAAAAATATTAAAGAAGCTGAGGATGTGGTAGAATATGCATTTAATTCATTTAGAAAATATGGTAATTCAAAGAGTTTAGGTATAGGAACTTTTAGTATTAAACAGAAACAGGTTATTATGGATGTATTAGAAACCAAACTCAAGCAACATCCTGAACTTGAACAATACTTTAATGAGGATGGTAAGGAAGGATTTTTTGTAAAAAACCTAGAAAATATACAAGGTGATGAAAGGGATATTATTTTGATTAGTGTTGGTTATGGTAAAAATAGTTTAGGTCAACTAAGACTAAATTTTGGACCTTTGAATAGAGATGGTGGAGAAAGAAGGCTGAATGTACTTATAACTAGGGCAAGGGAACAATGTGTAATTTTCTCAAATTTCAAGTCTTCTGATATGCCTGTTGATAAAATACGCTCTAAAGGAGTTAAAATTTTTAAAGATTATCTCTATTTTGCTGAAACAGGTAAGTTACCATCAAGTTATCTCTTAGATAATGATTTTGATTCTGATTTTGAAAGATCAGTATATGACTTCTTAGTTGATAATGGATATGAAGTTGAAAAACAAGTAGGGTGTGCAAATTATAGAATTGATTTAGCTGTTGTTGATAATCATAATCCTGACAATTATATTTTAGGAATTGAATGTGATGGTGCCATGTATCACTCTTCCAAAGTTGCAAGAGATAGGGATAGATTGAGACAAGAAGTTTTGGAAGGTTTAGGATGGAAATTATATAGAATATGGTCAACTGATTGGTATCATGCACGAGATTCTGCTAAAAAAAGGTTATTAAATGCTGTAGAATATGCTTATAAAAACAAGAATACAATTAATACAAAAAAAGAAGTAACTCCAGATTTTGATATTAATGTAACTATTGAACCTAATAATGATTTGGATGATGATGAAGATTCCTACTTTGTACCATACACGTATTGGAGATATGATTCCAGTTTAGATACTGATTTATATTATTCAATCTTAAGGATGGTTAAGGTTGAAGGGCCAGTTCATATTGATGATATCTATGATCGTATAAAAATTTTCAATGGAAACAAGGCAACAAAAAAATTTAAAAATTTGGTTTCATTAGTGTTGTCTAATTTAATTTCAAAAAAAGAGATTAAAAAAGATGTTAACTTTTATTATGGTGTAGATTTTGATTTAAGTAAAATTAAAGTTAGAAATAGAGATAAACCTGAAATTGATAGGATTTATACAAAAGAGGTTCTTTTGTCAATAATTTATACTTTAAAAATAGAATTGGCTTTATCTAAGGAAGATTTAATTAAAGAAAGTTCTATTAATTTAGGTTTTAAGAGATTAACTTCTAGGGTGTCTCAAAAACTTGAATCAAGTGTTAATGCATTATTAAATGATGGTTTCATAATTATGGATGAGAACAGTAATTTAAAATTGAACGAAGATAAAATTTAATATTTTTCATTTTTTTTAATTTCAAAAATTGTATTCTTCAAAGTATCTTTATTTATATTATTGAAAATATTGACTGGAATGAATTATTTGAGTGAGATTATGGGTTCACAAAACACTTCTAAAAATTATTTATATAAATCTAAAAATAAAAACATGAAAAAACTAAAATCTACTTATTTTAGAGCAGAAAAACAAATAAAAGATAACGATTTGATTGTTAAGGCTAAACTTTTCCATGATTATGGTGAAATTGTTGATGCTGAAGTTTATGTTAACATTTCAAGAATTGATATTGATAATCATTTAAATAAAATTACCCTTTATAATGATTTTTGTCCTTACAAGTATGGATATTATACCAAATCTTTTAAATTATCTCCTGGGGTTTACAATGTAACTTTTTATTTTAAAGGTGATGGGATATATAAAAGATCACAGACTAAAATTAGTCACTTTGCGGAATCAGACACACGTATTGTTGTAGATAATTGCTCTTTTATTTTTGGTAAGTTTAAATTTAAATGTAAAGTTTTGAACTATAAGGGCAATATAATTAAAGATGGGGAAGTTTATCTTTCTATTAATGGTGTAAAAGATACATTTAAATGTAAATATAAAAAAGGATTTTATGAAGTTCCATTAGATTTACCTATTGGAACATATAACTGTATTGTTAAATTCAAGGGTGATTATGTAAATAAACCATCTTTTAATAGTTTTTCTATTGATGTAACTCTTAAACCAACTCGATTTGAGGTTATATATGAAAATAGACATGATAAATTAATTTATAAAATTAAACTCTTTTTTGAAAATAAAGAACTTTCAAATAAAAAAATTTATTTTTCTGTTACAGAACATGATGATAAATTGTATAGTGGTATTTGTAAATATAAAAAGGGATTTTATATAACTCCCGTTATGGATTTACAGGGTAAAGATTGTATTGTTAACTTTAATTTTAAAGGTTATAAATTATATGCTCCATGTAATAAAAGAATTCATATTAATAATTTTGAATTTATACCTACCTATTTTACAGATATTATAGAAGAGCGTAATCAAGAATCTTTGATATTTAAAACTAAACTCTTTTCAAAAGATGGGGAGCTCCCTAATGAAAAAATTAATTTTAATATTTCTGAATTAAATTCTAATATTCATAGTGGCATTTGTAAATATGAAAATGGTTTCTATACCGCTTTTGTTTCAGGTTTACCTGGGGGAAATTATGATATTACATTCTATTTTAATGGCAATAAAAAATATAAATCCTTTAATAAAATCCATAATTTTTCTTTTAGGCCAAATCAGCTTAAAAATAATTCAATGATTAAATCCACTTACTTCATTGTAATAGAAGATGAAAATGGGAATTTAAAGGTTAAACTTATTTCGGATGGTAAAGAGATTCCTAATGAGGAGGTTATTGTTAAAGTTTTTAAAGACTCTTTAAAAGTTTTTGAGGACTTCTGTAATTATGTGAATAATTTTTATGTAATGCCTGAACTTGATCTTTCAGGGGGTAAATACGAGGTTGATTTTTGTTTTAATGGAAATAGTGAATATGGAATGTCTAGTAAAAGATTGAAATGGATTAAAAAAACTAAAACTGATATTGTTATTGATAAAAAAAGCTTTTTAGTTGGAAATTCTAAGTTTAGATGTAGATTAATAGATAAAGATAGATTTGTGGAGATTATTGATAAAACTGTTTTTCTTTATATTAATAATATTGATAAAGTTTTTGAATGTCAATATGATAAAGGATTTTACACTGTTGATTTAAATTTACCTGCAGGAATATATGATGTAACTGCTAAGTTTAGGGGTGATCATCTGTATAGTCCTTTTATTACCAATTTTTCTATTGAAATTAAGCTTAAATCTACATATTTGGAGTTGGTTGAGGATCATTATGATGATAAGTTAGGTTATAAAGCTAAATTTTTTTCTGATAATGAAGAAATTGAAGATGGTGATGTTGGAGTAAGAATACTTAAACTTGGAGAAGAGGTATTCGATGGTTTATGTGATTATTTAGATGGGTTTTATACAATTCCTCCTATTGATTTGCCTGGTGGCAAATATGATTTGAAATTTTATTTTAAAGGTAATGATATATATGAAGGTGCAAGTAAGGATGCTGATTTAATTGTTAAATCAAATATTTCAATCATAGCTGACTATATTCAACATGTTTATGTTGGAAATAGTTTATTTAAATGTAAATTATTTGATGAAAGCAATGAGGAAATTGCCGATGTAGACATTTCTATATGCATTGAGGGTATTGGTAAAATTTTTAAATGTCATTATGATGATGGATATTACACATCTAATTTAAACTTACCAGTTGGGAAATATAAATTTAAAACTATATTTGGAGGTAATGATTTTTATTATCCTTTTTCATTAGAATCATGTATTGAAGTAAGTCTTAAACCTACTTGTTTTAATGTAAAAATTGAAAATACTCCTAAAAAATTAATTTCCAAGACTAAACTTTTAGCTGGAAATAAAGAGTTGATCAATGAAAAGGTTTATTTTGAAATTTTTAGTTTATCAAATAAAGTTTCAAGTGGAGTTTGTCAGTATAAAGATGGATTTTATCTAGTGCCTCCTGAGGATTTACCTGAGAAAGATTATAAGATTATTTTTATTTTTAAGGGTAATAATTTATATGAATCTTCTAAAAAAAGATTTATTGCCTCTTATAAATTTCATTTATAATTCTTTTCATGCTTAACATTTTTTAATAAATTATATTCTATAATCATCTTTTTTTTACTTTTTTTATAAATTATGTTAAGATTTAATATAAAAATCATAAGTAACCTAATTAAATTACGGTTAATTAAATAATAATTTTTTAAATCTTTTTAAACCAATATTTAGTAAATTTCTCATTATTAAAAATTATTCTTAAATCATTCTTTTCCTATCTATTTCTACTAAAAAATATAAAAATCATAATTTACATATTTAGAATTAACTTAGATAATTAATATTTTCAGTGATAATATGTATTTGACTCCAGAAGAAGAGAAGATGTCTAATGGGGAATATGGTGAAACCATTAGAAAAAGTATGGACATTTTAATAGCATTGGGAGATATTTATGAAGCAGAAAGATTTGTGGACATTAGTTCCGCACAGGTTTCAGGAGTATCCTATAAAACTATAGGTCAGGCAGGCCTTGAATACCTTGAGGATCTAGCAACCGATAAGTCAGCAAAGGCAAGTATTCCAGCAACCTTGAATCCTGCAGGTGTTGATTTGGAGCATTGGAAGGAACTTGGTTTCTCAGAATTCTTTGCAGGAAAACAGAATGATATTGTAGATGCATATGGAAAACTTGGAATTACAACATTATGTACATGTACACCCTATCTCATTGGTAATGTTCCAAGATTTGCAGAACATGTATCCTGGAGTGAGTCATCTGCTGTTGCATATGTAAACTCCGTTATAGGTGCCCGCACTAATCGTGAAGGTGGTCCGGGGGCTCTTGCAGCAGCTATTGTCGGAAAAACACCATTATATGGTTTCCACTTAGATGAGAATAGAAAAGCAAATCTTGTGGTAAATGTGGACTCTGAGCTTAGTGGTGTTGACTTCGGTGCACTTGGTTATGCAGTGGGCCAGGTTGTAGGTGACGGAGTACCTTACTTTAAGATGCAAGATCAGAAGGTTAAGAATGAAAACCTCAAGGCCTTAGGTGCGGCACTTGCATCATCAGGTGCGGTTGCGCTATATCAGGTGGAAAACATCACACCGGAATATAGGAATATGGATGTTGAAAACGCTGAAGAGACCATAACCATTACAAAAGAGGATATCGAGGATACAAAGGCAAAGCTTTCAACATCAACTGAGGTGCCTGACCTTGTATGCTTAGGCTGTCCACATGCATCACTTGAGGAGATTAAAGACCTTGCAGCAATTGTGGAAGGTAGGAAAATCAAGAACGAATTATGGATTTGTACATCTGTAAACATTAAAGCCGCAGCAGAGAGAATGGGATATCTACAAGCCATTGAAGAGGCTGGTGGACATATCGTATGTGATACATGTATGGTTGTAGCGCCAATTGAGGATTTAGGATATAAGGTCATCGGTGTAAACTCAGCTAAGGCAGCAAACTATGTTCCAAACATGGGTGGAATTGATGTTGTATATGATGAGGCTAAAAACCTAATTCAGTTTGAATAGTTTTTAAGTTTAAGTAAATTTATTGTTTAATTTATATAATTTTTTTATTAGGTTTAAAACTAGTTAATAACTTATTCAAATTTAAATAATTGATAAAACACAATAAAATTAGCTATTAAAGGTATAACCATTGGAAATATTAATATTAAAGAAAACTAGAGGATTATCATGAATTATAAGATTATAGGTGGAGGAAATGCAGGAAGACCTGTTGCAAGATTATTGAACTACTTAGGTCACCATGTGGAGGTAACAGATCCAAAGAAACTTGAGGACTTCCATCCAGATTTCAAAGCAAGACTGTTGCAGATGGAGAAGGAAGGGGTAGTACTTGATCTGGGAAATCCCGAACCGGATTTTACAGATGTCGATTATGTATATATGGCACCTACACTTCCAAAAACATCATATGCATATAAAAAGGTAGAGGAATTGAACCTTAAGGTTATAACCAATGAAATGGTATCTGACCTTTTAAACGAGGCCATCACACTTGACATCATAGGTATTACAGGTACGATGGGCAAAACCACCACCACCTATATTACAACAAGCATATTCGAGGCTGCAGGATACAAGGTATGGTCATGTTCCTCCCTAAACCAGAACCTTGTAAGTGAGGTTATTGTGGACGGGATTGTAAATGGCAAGAACGAGGAATGTGACATCTGTGTATTTGAGCTTCCACACGGAACTGCAGGTCTCTTTCCAAAAATAGATGTAAAGGTCGGATTGTTTTTAAACATCCACGAGGATCATCTATCAGAATTTGGAGGCTCTATGGAAAGATACATCCAAAGGAAGATGTTCATTGTAAGAAACTCCGAAACCCTAATTGCAAGTAACCACCTGAAGGACATGATAGAGGAGAGATCCGATAGGACCGACACATTATACTATGGATGGGAGAATCCCGACTGGGATACCTCTTTCTGCAACTTCGTTGGAATTGGAACCAAGGGCAACATTGAAATCAAGTATGATGCGGACAATCTAAAAACAGGTGTTGGAAGTATCCATGGAGACTTTAAAGGACCATTTCAAATGAAAAGCTATTTCTATGAGAACGCAACAGGAGCGGCTGCCGCAGCACTTGCATATGGAGTGGATGAAAAACCTATTATTGAAGCCTTATCTAAGTTTAAAGGTCTTGAGGTCCATATGGAGAATATTGGAAAGTATAATGGACGTGAAGTTATACTTGATTCAGCATTTCTAACCGAAGGTATGAGACTTACCATGGAATACTTCAAGGACGATGAGGTAACCCTTCTTTTGGACAACTTCGATACAACAACCGAAAGGGATAAGAAGGAAGTAGGTGAGCTCTGCGGTGACTTTGTAAATGTTATAGTTGCAACAGGTTTCAATGAAGTCAGACAAAGAATTGAGATGGATGCTGCGCAGGAAATACTTGACGGTGCAAAGGGCAAAAAGGCTAAAGGCGTTCTTGCAGGTACAATGGAAGAGGGTGCTAAGCTTTGTATTAAATATTCAAAGCCTGGTGATATAATCCTACACATTGGTCCTGTAATAATGCATGACAGACCTCGTATTGTATCAAGCATTAAAAAAGGTCTTAAAGAAGGCTGCCTTGAATATGAAGGCAAATTTGAATATGATGAGTAATCTCATATTTTCCTTATTTTCATTTTTATTAACTAGTTTTGAACTTCAATTGTAATCTTACTCTTCTGTTTTTATAATCTTCTTTTTGAATTTGATGTATGATTTTATTTTTCTGTTTTTATAGGTTAACTCTTGAATTTCAAGTGTAATTTTGTTTTTCTGTTTTTATAGTCTATTTTTTGAATTTGATTTGTGATTTTCTATTTCATTATGTAAAAAATAGTTTGAATTGAAAATTGGATATTGTAATTAAGTCTAAAATAAGCATGTATTTTTAAATTAAATAAAATTAGATAAAAATTAAGTTATTTAAGTAAAAAAAGATTTAAAGATTTTAATGCTTATAAAAATTGAAATAAATCCATAAATCCTAAAAAAAAGTAAAAAATCTTTTTTAAAAAATTATAATAAATCTATTTTGTCCCATTGGATTATACCATCTTCAAGATACTCTTCATCACAGTGTACCTTTTCCACCTTAGCAATGAACAGTTCATGAGTACCCTCATCTGGTTTTACAGAGGTAACAACAGTGCATTCAAAGTTAACAGGGCAATCTGTTAAAATAGGTGCATCTACAATATCGCCGTCAACGGTATTGATCTCTGCTAGTTTATCCTCATCCCTACCAGATACTGTACCTAGGTATTTAAACTCATCAGCAAAGTCCTTTCCAGGTATGTTGACTACAAACTTGCCTGTATCCTTTATCATATCATAGGAATATCTGGTAGGTACAATACCAACCATAACCATTGATGGTTCTAAACTTGCATTAGATGCAAATCCCACTACCAATGCATTATCTTTTCCATCCTTACGGCAGGATACGATTGTGTTAGGCTTTGGTTCAATTCTTGATTTATCAATTATAGCATCTTTCTTCATATGAACTTCCTCCATTACTTGAATATTTTATTTTATTTATATTAAGTTTATTTTTTTAGTATATGTTTTAAGTCACTAAAACATGATTCATTATGATGTCCTTTCTACTTTCTCCCATGAAAACCATAGTTTATATGAATATTTGCTTGATAACAATCATTGATTGCTGTTGACAATACTTTAAAGGTGTTGTATACATTATATAAACAAACATCACATTCCCTATTCTGTCTGATACTTTAAAATTGTTTTATACATTATGAACAATCATCAGTTCTGGAGACTGTACCTATTTGGACAAGACTTCAATTAAATACTAAGTTCCATATTGCACACCTTATAAACTATGAACAAGCGTTTATTAATCAATATTTTTTTAGCTATTCTTATAGTTTAACAGTTTAATTAGTAATTTTGTATAATTCCCTCTATTGCATTTTATATGGAAAATCAAGTAAAATCCTTTGAAAATTAAATAAACAATTTTATATTTAAGTTTCTATAAAGTTAAAATTAATTATAAAACTAGTTTAAATAAATATTGTTAATTTGAATAATAGGATTTAACAATTAAATTCTTTAATCTATTAAGGGAAGTAGATAAAGATGCGAAGATGTCCGAATTGTGGAAGTACTGTAAAGCAGGGTAACTTCTGTACTGTCTGTGGTTCAGAATTGCCTCCTGAAGAGGAAACAAACAATATAGCCCATACTCAAAGCATGGATTCAGGTAAGGGTTATCAATCCAATCAGAATATAAATGCAGAATTTAACAACCAATCAGCAAATCAGAATACCCAAACTCCAGTCATGAATTATGGTAATGGTTATAATCAGGTAGCTAAACATAAGAATGCTGCACTTGCCGTTATATTGTCATTGTTTATTGTTGGTTTAGGTCATGTATACCTGGGTTTAGGTAAAAAAGGACTTAAGATATTTATTATCCAAATAATATGGGGAATTTTAACCCTTATTTACATTGGTTATATACTTGCATTTATATGGGCAATCTATGCCATTGTTGATGCATATGAATGTACTAAGGCTATTAATGAAGGATCTTATGTTGAAGAGTCCCTTGACTTTAGGAACTTAATTTGGTGGAATTAATTTCCATTGAATTATATTTTTTAATAGTTTTTTTCATTTGATTATTTTTTAACTATTTTTCATTGTTTTTAGTTATTTTAACTCTAGTTTTACTATTTTAATTGTTTTTTGCTATTTTTATCACTTTTACTAGTTTTATGTCCATTTTTTAATCATGATCTTTAACTTTTAGATGTGTTTTTCTAAATATTTTCATCATATAAAAAATCCATTTTATATAAAATCATTATTTTTATCTTAGTCTATCTACATTTACTATTCTATATAGGAATGAAAAATTAGTATATCTATTAAAATAATATAATGGGTGTTCTTAAATTAAATAGATAATTTTATATCTTAAATAATCAATCTTAGTTTTAATTATATTGCAGAATTAAGCACTCCTATAATTTAATTGTTGATATTTAAAATAAGTTCATAATCGGTAAATGCTTTAAGAATCGTCTTTATAAAAATAGTTAAAATAAGTTTTATTCTAGGTTTGAAGTTGAAAAGAAAATGGAAATGTATCCAAGATACATTCACTGTTTATTCTTCTCTTCCTTTTCAATATAATCCCTTCCCTGATATAGTGTCATGATTATTATACCGAAGACTACAAGTATAATCATCTGAGCTATTATTGAATTATTCAATGAGTTGGTATATGCAGTAAGGATCAGACTTCCAACAATCTGAATGGCAAAGTATAATGCTAGAAATACCTGAAGCGGTGCACTGTTGAAGTCTAGCCCAATATATTCATTTACAACTAAAACGATTATAACTGATATTGCTGTAAAGACCAGTGCAACTATAAACATGTTACTTAGTCCGAAGCTTAAATATCCGCATACGGCATATAGAGCAAATATGATCAAATATATTAAATCTTCCATATTCATAATAAAATCCCCCAATTTTCTTAAATCTATTCTACTTTAGTACCACATCTTGAACAGAATTTGTCTCCTTCATCAAGGATATTACCACATTTCCTACATTTCAATTCTTTTTCCACCTTGGCTCCACAGTTGGAGCAGAATAATGCTCCTTCTTTTAAAGGTCTTCCACATTCCTTACAGAAGCCATATTCTCCTTCTTTCTTCTCACTAGTAGTAGTCTCTCCAGATCCGCCATTGCTGTTCTGGTTAGGGCTATTTCCATTATTGTTTTGGTTAGGATTAGTTCCATCATTGTTCTGACTAGAGTTAAAGCTTTGAGATTTGCCGGTAAAGGTTGAATTGATGTTTTCCCCAACATTGTCCTTTAACATCTCACCGAATGCAAGTGCAAGTGGAATGCCTGTAATCATACCATTCATGTTGGATGCCATTCCCTCATTGGAAGCATATCTTTTTGAGATATCTGCCAGTTGTTCATCGGCCCAGTTGAATCCAAGTGTACCATATTCCATTTTCTTGTTAAGTACGTTTTCAAGTTTCTCAGTATCCTCTTTTGGAATAATCACATTGGTGATATAGAAGTTGATTAAGTCAATACCATACTGTTCAAAGTCTCCTGTGAGGCGATCCTGGATTGCCTTTGAAATCTCGTCCAGGTGTGCGGTTACATTGAAGTAACTTACCTCCTCCATAAGCTTTGCAAGATAGGTCTTAATTCTTGTAACCATCTTGTTTCTAAAGTATACCTTCAGTTTATCAACATCAACATCCTCCTGGGTTCCAACTACCTCGACTAGAAACTTCATGTCATCCTTGACCTTGATTTCCATTGAACCTGATGCACCAACACTGATTGGTATGTTGAACTGTGCATCCAATATTGGAAAACGACTACTGGTTCCCCACTCAACGTTCAATGCAGTTGCCTTGTTTATGAAGTATAATTCACAGTGAAACGGACTTACTCCACCTGTCGGAATATTAATAAAATTGTTCAGTATTGGAAGGTTTTCAGAGGTAAGTTCATATTTACCTGGTCCAAAGATATCGGCTATTTTACCGTCTTTAAAGAATGCGGCTGTTTGTGACTGATGTACAATTAACTGGCTTTTGGTGTTAAAGTCTTCATATGGATATTTCCACACTAAATGTTTATCATCACCCTCATATTTCGCTACCTTAAATAAATCTATTGCCATTTTATCACCTAATAAATCTTAAAAACTTTAGTTCCACGGTTTACAGCAAAAACCAGATTCAATATTTATTTATTATCAGTATTTTCATTAATTGCTCCCTTTTAATAATTCTATTAAATTTAGAGGGCACTAATAATTGCTGCTATTACACAGATTACAATGATTCCTAAACAACATGCTGCAACTGCACCATCTGAATCAGCGTTAGCAGTGTTCTGTTGCTTCTGTTGTTGTGGTATGGTCTTTGGTGCCTGTTGTGGTTGTGGGTTTGTATCAATATTCTGAACTGGTTCTTGTTTTCGAACTATTCTATAACTTGTTCCACAGGATTGGCAGACATACTCATCTCCTTCAACTTTAAAACTTTGACTTCCACAGTTTTCACAGGTAAAACCAGGTCCAATTTCATCTTCTACAATCTTATAAGAGCCGTCGCTCATTTACCTACACCTTTATTATTTGATATAGGGGGTTCTATTTGAAAAATAGCCGATTGATATAACCATCTTTTTAATTGTCTTTTGGAAATTGAATATGCACTTAAAAATAGTTCCCCCTTTAACTGTTGAATATATTTATAGTATTTTGATTATAAATTTTTTGATTTAATAATCTATTTGTAGATTTTTTGAAAAATGTTACTTATAAATTCTAGTTTTAATATAAACATATGTAATTCATTTTAAAATTTCACTGTTCTGTAGGGGGTTATGTAAAATGGTTCAATGTCCTAACTGTGGATGGGAAAATCGTGACGATGAGAAATACTGTCATGCATGTGGCTCACCACTTCCAAGGGAAGATAAAGCTATTGTGCCAGATAATCCTGATGAGGGGAAGGTAAATGCAGGGCCATCTGGAAAACCTGAAAAACAGTATAGTGAGGTAAAACCAGTTTTACTTTCATTTTTCATCTCAGGTTTAGGTCAGGTCTATCTTGGTTTTCCAGACAAAGGTTATGCCCAGATTAAAATCTATGTGGGATTACTGATTCTAATTCTGGTTTTATATTTCACTGTACCATTAATGATCTTTGCAATTTTTGTATTCGCTTTTCTATGGTGGCTTCAGGTATTAATGGATGCATATGCCACTGCAAGGGCTTTAAATGAAGGTATAGAAGTAGAGGATAAACTTGATTTTCATAATCTGGATTGGTGGGAGGAATATTTCACCTTTTAATCTATTTAAAAAATTTAAATCATACTTCTGATAAAATAGTATATAGATGACTTTTAAAGAATGTTTTAGGTAGGTGTTATGTAAATGGTTAAATGTCCAAACTGTGGATATGAAAATCCGGATGGCAATTATTGCCGTGCATGCGGTACAAAATTGGCTCCGGATGGAATAATTGTTTTTAACAATCAGAACAATAAGGATATGGTGGATAAATTCAATAGTCAGAATAGTAGGGATAAAATAGATAAAATTCCTAGAAAGTATCATAGGAGGGGTTTGGCTGCTTTTCTTTCAGTGGTATTGTCCGGTTTAGGCCAGATATATTTAGGTCTTGGAAAGAAAGGATTTTTCATGTTGATCATTCAGGTGATATTGCTTTTTATATTCAATAATCTTATTTCTTCAGAATATATCACACTATCACGTATTTGTATGTTAGTATGCTTTATCTGGTGGGTCTATTGTATTGCCGATGTGGTCAAATCTACAGACATGTTAAATAATGGTGAGAAAGTAGAGGATAAACTCGATTTTCGTAATCTGTTCTGGTGGACTGACTGATTTAAAACCTTTTCATTTAAAGTTAATCCAAATATGGAAATTTAATAAATGAATATTAAGTGTTTTAAGCAGTGTTTAAATTAAAAATTGGATTTTCATAGAATCCTTTTTTTAGGTTTAGCTATTTGTATATGGGGAATGTTAATTTTATATGATCATATTTTTGTGAGGGGATAATTATTTTTAACCATGGAAAAACTGTAGTTTTATTATTGGTCTTTCTGATTTTTATTAGTTTAAATCTAATTTCTGCAACAGATATGAATGACAATTCTACTGATATTAACGATACTAGTTCAACTGTAGAATGTATAACTTCTAATTATCTTCAAGATTCATCATCTAATTTAAATCAGGCTACAGATGGCAGTGCAGATGAGGAATTTAATGTGATCTTACCCGATGACTTTAATTTCTCCGAGGATTATAATTTTACAGTTCATGATGGATATAATTCATATAATCTCAGGTATTATGCTGATATGCCAGTTATAGTGGATTCAAAAGGTAAGGAAATTACATCTAATAGTTATCAGCCAATATCATCTTCAGATAAGAACTTGAACATCTATAAATTAGATTATTATTTGAATTATAACAATTTAACGGGATATGTTCCAATCTCAGATGGTTCTGATTCTATTATATATGGTGATTCTGTAGAAGATAGTAGTTTAAACGATTCAGGAACCTCAATATATCTAACATTAAATAACATTAATCAGAGTGTAGATGATTCAGGTAAAACCGATGTAAAAATAAGTTCAGACAACATTGTAGGATATAATAATGAAGATGATATTTTTAAGGTTAAGTTAGATGATGTTAATGGTAAAGTTCTTTCAAATCAGTTGTTAATTTTTACAATTTTAGATAAAAATTATCTTGTATTTACGGATTCAGAGGGGACAGCCGGTATTAGAATCAAACTGAATCCCGGTGTCTATGAAATCAGAACCACATTCCCTGGAAATGATAGGTATAATTTCAAATCTAATTTAAATGTGATTTTAAAGAAGAACATTACAAGGGAAAAGACCCAGATATCCGGAAACAATATATACATGGTTTATAAGGAGCCGAGAACCTATAGATTAAAACTTGCAGATTCAAAGGGAAATCCTATTGTAAATCAGAAGGTAAACATATTAATCAATAAATATACCTGGGTTTATCTTGTTAAAGAGCAGGACTGGAGATATAAATATCTCGGTAAATTCAACTATACCCGTACAACCGATGAAGAGGGATATGCATATCTAGACATTAATCTATCCCCTAACTTCTATAATATTACAGTAAACTTCAGTGGAAATGATAAATACTTACCTGCAACCTCTTATAATAATATTAGTGTCCTATCCTATAATATTGGAAATATTAATTACAAAGGGGAATCAACTGGCCAGTATTTAATTTCAACAAGAACTGCCCAGAAGAATAATAAGAAAATAGTGGACCTTGCTAAGAGGTTAACCAAAGATAAATCAACAATAACAGAGAAAGCAAATGCAATATATGACTATGTCAGATATCAAATTAAATATGAGCTTTATTCAAATACCCGTTATGGGGCTTTAAGATGTTTGGAACTTAAGAAAGGCAATTGTGTGGATCAGTCACATCTGGTTGTTGCATTATGTAGGGCCGTAGGAATTCCCGCAAGATACTGCCATGGACCAAACCATGTATGGACACAGATATTAATTGAAAGTCAAAAAATCTGGTTAATAGCAGATCCTACAACACAACGTGCATGGGGTTTTGGTGTTTGGAATATCTACCCAGAATACAGTACATATGCAAATATAGGATACTAAATTTCCCCTATTTTTTCTTTTATTTTTCTCTAAAAGATTTTTTTATTTTTTCCACATTTAAATATAATATTTCAACACACCATATGAAGCAATGTTAGTAAACTGATGGTTTTGATTACATGTCCCTATAAATTAAATAATGTTTTTACATCAACTTCTTATTCTTATC
>JBJEIL010000022.1:0-3404 GCA_051876995.1 Methanobrevibacter sp.
TTCTGCCGTCTCTGCGGAATCGGAAAGACCGGAAATTGTCCTCTTCATGCTGAAGGAAAAGTTGTTCCAGTTGAAGTTCAAAAAGCAGATATTCCTATTTTATTTAATTCTAAAAAAGTATTTGAAGGTTCAACTATAGTCTATGATTCTCCTGATTGTGATGTTTATTGTGAATATCATGACCTTTGTTTCCCTGAGGGATTATATGATAATGATAAGTGTATTATTATAAAAGATTTAGGTAAATTTGAAGGAGTTTGTAAGAAAGGTTTAACTTTAAATAAACTTTATATAAATTTTATTGAATAATTATTTATTGAGCTATTGGTGTGATTATGAATCTTAAACAAGATGTTGGTTATAAAGCAGCTTTGGAAGTTGAAGACGGTCAAATTTTAGGTCTTGGTACTGGATCTACTACTCATTACTTTATTGAAAAGGTAGGTATGAGAGTTAAGGAAGAGGGTATTGAAGTTATGGGAATTCCTACTTCATATCAATCTGCATTACTTGCACAACAATGGAATATTCCATTAACTAGTCTTGATGAACATGGTATTGATTTAGCAGTTGATGGTGCAGATGAAATCGATCCGAATTTAAACTTAATTAAAGGTGGCGGAGCAGCCCATACAATGGAGAAAATTGTAGATTATTCTGCGGATAAACTTATCATTATTGCAGATGAGTCTAAATATGTTGATCAATTAGGTGCTACACCGGTACCTGTTGAAGTTATTCCTAAGGCTAAAACCACTGTTTCAAATGCTTTAAAAGATATGGGTGCAGAACCTCTTGTAAGAATGGCAGTAAATAAGGATGGTCCTGTAATAACTGATAATGGTAATTTTATCATTGATGCTAAATTTAATGAGATTTCATCTCCTATAGATTTAGAAATAGATTTAAACACTCTTCCTGGTGTAGTTGAAAATGGAATTTTTACTGAAATGGTGGACAAAGTTATTTTAGGTACTAAAGATGGAATCAGGGAAATAACTTTATGATTTTATTTATTTTTTAGGTGATTTAATGCCTTTACCATATGATGTTGAGAAAAGGGTATATCAATTTACTCTTCTAATCGGTATATTAATTGTTATTTATGCAGTTTTATGGATTTTAGCTAAATTAGGTTTAATCCCTTTAATTATATTTGCATTATTCCCTCAAATCGTTTTACTTGCAATTGGAATATTTATAATATATATTGCATATAAGCGCATTTGATTTTTTTTTAACTATTTCCATTTTTTATTTTATTTTAACTTCTTATGTGAACCGTTTTTAATTTAATTTTTTATAATAATTTCTTCTTTTCAATTTAAAATCAATATTTTATTTACTTTTTTTTACTTTGGTTATTTTATATTTGGAATTGGCATTAATTTAATTATTATAATTGGATATTTGGATTTAATTTTTGCATATGATCTTTTAATAATTTTTAAATGGTTAATTTTAATTTAAATTAAAAAATAGCTATTATATTAAAAAAAATTTACTTTAAGATTTATTCTAATTTGAATTAAAAATAGTCATTAAATTAAGGAAGAAATTTTATTTTAAAGTAAATTTTGAAAAACTTTTAAAACAGAATTAACAGTTGATTTAAAATTATAAAAAATAAAAAAAGAGATTTAATTGAATTTTTTACTTACCTCATCTACAGCAAGTACTAATGGATCAGTAACCATTGATACTGGAGGAGCGTAAGCAAATTCCATATTACTTAAATCAAAGCAGTCTAATCCTTCGGTAATAGCAAGAGTCATAGTATCTATTCTTTCTGCTACACGTTCTTCTGCAATGATTTGACAACCTATGATTTTTCCGTCTGCATCACAGATAACCTTAATGTCCATAGGTTTTGCATTTGGATAATATCTTGCTCTAGTAAATGCTTCAATCTTTTCTGAAACAGTTTTTATATTGTTTTGTTGAGCAAAGTTAGTTGTAAGTCCTACAGCACCAAATTCTAATTTACCTACTTTAGTAACCATTGAGTTTAAAACAGGATTAAACTTGGATTTTTTACCAGTAATTGTTTGTGCACATGTTTTTGCTTGACGAACAGCAGTAGTACCTAATTGTGAAATGGTATTGGATTCTAATATGGCATCATAAGATTCAACACAGTCACCTACAGCATAAACATCTTTAACTGAAGTTTCCATTTTATCATTAACTAAAATAGCCCATCTTCCAATGTCACAACCAATCATCTCTGCAAGATTAAGTTCAGGTCTTACTCCAGTTGCAAGAATAACCATATCCGCAGGGTTTTCATCTGTACTATCAACGACTACAGATTCAACCTTTCCATCACCTTTAATCTCGGTAATTGGTTTTCCAAGAACAATATTAAGTCCTTCACTTTTAAGATATTCTGTAACAATTTCAGCCATGTCAGGATCAAGGGACCTTGGTACTATTTGAGGTAACATTTCGTTTAATGTTACATTCAATCCTAGTTCTTTAAATGCATAAGCTATTTCAATACCAATTAGACCTGCACCAGTAACTACTACATTTTTACAGTTTTTAATCCATTCTTTAACTTTTTTACCATCATCGATGTTTCTGATTTTGAATACTCCATCTAAATCAGCACCAGGTATAGGTGGTATAAATGAGTTTCCACCAGTAGCAAGTACAAGTTTATCATATTTCATGGTTTTAACTTCACCTTCAGAAGTATAGGTTAATTCTTTTTTATCATTATCAACATCAGTTACTTCGGAGTTAGTTAAAACTTCAATATCTTTCTCTTTGTAATCTTCAGGGGTTTTCATAACAATGTCATCGAATGATTCAATAGTATTGCTTAATACATAAGGTATTGCACATGGTGAGTATGCAATATAATTGTCACGAGTGATAACTGTTATTTCAATGTCTTTATCTATTTTCCTAATATTTGAGGCAGTTGGCATTCCTCCAGCTCCCCCACCAATTATTACTACTTTCATTGTTTCATCCTATAAATTCATAAATATAAAACAAAATATTATATAAATTTAATTTATTGAAATTATTATATAACTATTAGCTTTTTTTAAAATTTCTACTGTAGAATTTAATATTTTACTAATTATTATAAGATTATTATATATTTGCTTGTTCTGTTTTCAATAACTTCAATATTCTGTAATATTTTAAAGGTTTTTTATATTTTTTTATAGATAATTGAATATTCATCTATTTTATTATTTAATTTTAAAAACTTTTTTTTTAAAATTTTTAATTCATACTGCTATATTTTTTATAAATCAGAATCACTTATAAAATTTTAAATAATTTAATAGATATACTATTAATACTTAGCTTATGTTAAATTATTTTCAATATGTTAATTTTATATAAGTTTAATGATAATTTAAAATATTTATTCTGAGGTTTAA
>JBJEIL010000023.1:0-3386 GCA_051876995.1 Methanobrevibacter sp.
CTTTTAATATTTGCAAGATCTAATAATTCTGAGAATTCCATATAAAGCGGATTTAATATAGGCTGTATAACATTCACATCACCATTTGTAAATTCTGCACCTACATATTCTGAGTGCATATCAAATATTAAAGGACAACCATTCTTCTGAAGTAATCCGTCAATAAGTACACTTACAGTATTAGATTTACCTGCACCTGTCATAGCAAGTATTGCAAGATGTCTTGAAACCATTTTATTAATATCAACATTCACTTCAACATTTTCATTAGAGATAAGATGTCCCAATTTAAGACCATTTGAATCCCTGAATACCTTATCAAGTACTTCATCACTTGCAAGTTTAATTTCTGTTCCTGGCTGTGCAGGTGTTCTAGGTATTTTTAAATGGTCTACATCTCCAAGAATTCTTACAGAACCTTTAATGTAATAGTCATCACCTTCAATGTTCCTAATTCTCTCAATCGTATCCGGATCATATATATCCACATTTAAAGATACGCTTCCACGTACCAAGGATTCAATCATACCCAATATAATCTTATTATCATACTCCAATGTAACATATTCACCCATTTTAGGCATTTTCTTAGATATAAAACTTACATTTGTAAGTGAAGTTTCACCTACACATCTTCCTATAACATTGTCTTCCATTCTAACACCCTTAAATGATTTAAACAAAAATAAACAAATTAAATTCCTATTAGTACCTTAAATAGCAATCCCAAATAAATCAAATAAAAAAATAAACCATTAAATTTCCATTAAAACATAAAATAGATTAAATCGTAATCAAATTTCCTACCAATTTAATCAATTATTATCATTTGGCCTAATAGTTTCTAATAAATCCAATGAAAACAGCTAATTCAACATTTCCCTACCTGATTTTTCATATAATCCCACAATTTCCGCAAGCTCTAGAATGTTTTTATTATGAATTACAACTTCATTATGAGCTTTTTTAAGAAGATAGGGATAACCTTCAATAGATTCCCTTTTGATTATGGAAACCACCTTTTCAATTTCCTTTTTATTTGCGTGATAAGGCAATTCTACCTTCAATACATTTTTATAATCCTCAAGCCTTAGATAAAAGACCGTAAACTCCAATGATTTAAAGTAATTGTCCATTATGGGAAAATCATAGGTAAACTCATCTTTAACCTTCTTATAAATCGGATTTGAATATCCTTTTAATTTATTAAAACGTTGAAATATTGACATATCCGGAATATTACTGTGGAAATATTCATTAGTTGTTGAAGTTTTCGAAATAGCTATTAAACCTTTATCAAACTTTAAAAGATTATACATATACTCCAATTTAGATGTATAGATATCCTTAAGTTTTTCTTCATATGGAAATATCCTGAATAAATCTCCATAAACAGACCCGTCAATCATATAATAATCAATATTGTAATCATTGAAACATTTTACAGCATTGTCAATCTCGAAAAGGTTCATTTTATTTCTAAGTTTGTCCGTAAAATTCTTTTGATGCTCGGCAATATTAAAATCAACTTTTTCAATTGAATCCAAACCATTATTTCCATAAATATAACTAACAGCACCAACGGCATAAAGGTTAAATGCCAAGAATTTACGTGAGGAATAGCTGCCATCACCTGCGGCTATCTTAAAGTTATCATTTGACTCTTGAATATCGGTAAAATTCCAAAATTTATCTATGTCAAAATCGGATTGTTCAAAATCTTCAATCTCTTTTTGAATTGAATCTTTCTTTTTAATTGCCTCTAAATATAATGATTCTAACACATTAAGTCCTCAATTTATATAATAATTTCTAAATATGAAAATAGTGTAAAAAAATAGTAAAAAAGTAAAATAATAAATGAAATTTAACATTTATTCTTGTGAAGCTTTCCTAATTCCAGAAACTATTTCTTTGACTTTATTTGTAACATCATCTGTTTCCTCAACAACAGTTCCTGTAACTATTATATCTGCTCCAGCTTTAGCAGCAACATATGATGATTCGGCATCCCTAATACCACCACCAACAACCAACATAACATCGGTTGCAGCCTTAGTATAAGCTATCATTTCAGGAGGTATTTGTTTATCTGCACCGGAACCAGCTTCAAGATAAACATACCTCATACCGAATGATTCTGCAGCCATTGCATATGCCGCTGCAATTTTAGGTTTATTGCGTGGTATAAGTTTAGCTTCACCTACCCACCCAACGGTTCCACCAGGTTCCACAACTATATAACCCATTGGAATCCTTTCAATACCTGATTTTTTAACTCCATATGCCCCGAGACTTTGAGCTCCAACAATGTAATATGGATTGCTTGAGTTAAGATAACTCATAAAGAATATAGCATCTGCATATCTACTAACATTAGATGAATTACCTGGGAAAATAATAATAGGTAAATCGATATTTTCTGATAAAGCTTTACAGGTGGAATCTACCTGATATTGATCAACAGTAGAGCCTCCAATCATAATACCGTCAGTTCCACCTTCAATAGCTGCTTTTGCAATCTTAACAGCATCTTCAGCTGATTGTTCGTCTGGATCAATCAATGTTAAATGTAGAACATGATCTTTTCTAATTTCATTAAATTGTTCTTCAACAATATTCATAGATTATCCCTTTAATAAATAGTTAGTTAATTAAAAATTATTCCATAGAATAAAATAAATCATATTTATATTTTTTATCATCTTATTATAAAAATTTTATTTATTTACATTATTTTAAGAATACCAATATAAATAAAAATTAATGATTATTAAATTAACTTATATTATATAATTAATAAATTCTAATTTTAATAAAATATTTTAATAATTAGTCACATAAAAAAAATAGTAAACACCAAAAAACTATACAATGAACTACTATTAATAAAACATTACCAAAAAGAAGAAAAATATCTTTAAAAAAGTAAAGAGGAACAGTAAAACCAATTCAAAACCAAAGAAAAATAAGAAATTAGAATATAATAAAAAAAATTTAAAAAAAAATAAACAATCAGTTAAATTTTTTTACAACCCGTATTATACTTATTTTTAAGATCCACATTATTAAAAATCTTAAATTCACAAACAAAACTCTTTTAAAATAAATATTTTTTAAAAGAAATCAAAATTTAAAACAGAATATGTTTTAAGAAAAAATAAAAAATCTTTTTTAAAATTGCAGAATTTACCTAAAACAACTTTTATTACTTTTTAACAACAAATAGATAAATATATATACATTTATTTTTATAATTGCTTATAGGATAAAGTTTCTTTATCTTAGATTGTAATAAAAATATTTTTTATTTAAAAATGTATTAACCATAAATTTAATTTAAAAATATATTTTTATATATTAAGAATTTAATTTTCATTTTTATT
>JBJEIL010000024.1:0-3382 GCA_051876995.1 Methanobrevibacter sp.
GACTGGGGATAATTATTATATGGGATATGTTGTCCCTATTTTTCAGGATTAATTTTTTTTTAAATAATTTCTTAAGTTGGGAGAATATGACAAGTGTTGAAACTAGTTTAAATAGGGAAATCACCTATTTTTTATCTAATAAGTTAGGATTTAAAAGACTTAATGAGATTCAAAACAGGGCTATTCCACTTATATTGGATAAAAAAGACACTTTGATTATTTCCCCTACTGCATCAGGTAAAACCGAGGCAGCATTAATACCTATATTTAACGATATTTTGGTAAATAAATTAGATTCTACTAGTGTATTATATATTGCTCCCTTAAAAGCATTAATTAATGACATGTCTTTACGTATAGAGCAATGGACTAACTATTTCTATTTTTCATATACAAAATGGCATGGTGACGTTTCAAGAACTGCCAAAGATAACTTTATTAGAAATCCTACTGATTTTCTTCTAATAACTCCAGAATCCTTGGAAGTTATAATGATGAATAGAAGTGAGGAGGACAGATTAAAAATATTTGGAAATCTTCAATATATAATAATTGATGAAATACATTATTTTGTAGATTCCGATAGGGGGATTCAATTAAACTCCCTTATAACCAGATTATCAAAGTATGTTAAAGGTAATCTAACTAAAATAGGTTTATCTGCAACTGTAGGAAATCCCGAATTAGTCGCCAAGTGGTTAAACAAAGATGATCCTGCAGAAATTGTATCCTCAGGTCATGGAAGAAATGTAAGATATCAGGTAAAACATCTGGATAATAGGACTATTCTTCAAACATTATCAAAACATAGAATGAGGAAATTACTCATATTTGTTTTATCAAGGTTTGAGGTCGAATTCTACTATTCCCTTATCAAAAGAAATTTGAATATTAAAAATCTTTATCTCCATCATGCATCTATTTCCAAATCAAAAAGGGAAAATAATGAACATGAATTTAAAGGAAACATTAATGGTATTATGATATCTACCTCAACATTAGAATTAGGCATTGATATCGGTGATATTAACATTGCAGTTCAGATTGAAGCACCATTAAGCATAACCTCATTTCTACAAAGAATAGGTCGTAGTGGACGTAAAACTAATAATCAGATGACCATAATCTTCGAGGTAGGTCTCGGATCTATTATTGCCCTTGCTGAAATAATCCTTGTAAAGGAATATAAAATAGAGGATATTGAAATACCTAGGAATGCTAAAGATATTCTATTCCATCAGATATTATCATCAATAGTACAGTATGGTAAATGTAACTATAAACAATTGTATAATGAGCTTTCACAGGCATATGTGTTTAGTGATATTTCTAAATCAGAATATACAAGACTTCTAAAACATATGGATCAATTGGACTTGATTGATATTGAAAGAGAGGATTTAACAATTGGCTATAATTTTGAGAAGGAATTCGGAAGCCGTAATTTTTCGGAATTTTTCTCTGTATTTCCTACAAGCTATGATTATACTGTAAAATATGGTTCAAGAACAATTGGTACGGTAGACTCAACAGTAGTACTTAAATTAACCAAGAATCAAAGTTTTGTTCTATCTGGAAATCTATGGACAATTAAATATATAGACACCAATCAATATACTATAAGAGTTAAACCTGGAGTTGGTGATGGGAATATTTTAAGATGGGGAAAGGGTGTCATGCCCCTTTCTAGTCTGATTTCTCGTAAAGTTTATCAAATATTATGTGGGGATTATGATGAATCCTATCTTAAAGGATTTGATGATTACTCAATAGGTAATATTAAATCAGCTATTGAAGTTGGAAATGCTATAGGTTTTAGGGAAGGTATAACTCCAGTTGAAATAAAATCCAATACAGTTTCAATCTATACATTTGCAGGGGATAAAGCCAATATATTATTGTTGTATGTCCTTAAATCATTTTTTAAGATATCCTCAAATGATGTAAACCCTTTCTATCTTAGATTTAAAACTAATCAGAAAGTAAGTTTCTCTGATATAAGTCATATATTAAATAATATTCGGGATTATTTGTCAAACAAGATTATTGAAGAGAAATTATCTAAGGTAACAAGCGAATATGCTAAAAACAAGTTTATCAAGTATCTGCCTGAGGAAGATAAGGTTGATGTTAAAATGAATGTAATATTTGATAAAAAATCATTAGTTGATGTTTTAGATAATAATAAACCTGTATTTTTTGATAATATTGATTTTGGTACCTACTTTTCTGATGATGAGGAATGGTCACGTTTTAATTTATAGCAGAATCATATCTAAACATGATTTTTTTATTGATTACTTTTAAATTGTTATATTTCTTTAAATATATCAACTATCCTTTTTTATAAATGATTTTAATATTTTTTCTAATCATTTTTTTTTAATTGATTATATTTTTTTTAGATTTATTGGCTATTGATTATAATGGAATATGTCATTTCTTTATTGATTCTAGGTAGCATATATTTGGATTATTATGGATGGGATCTCTTATTTTTAAAACTGATTTATTTGGGATTTTATATAATTTTTAAGAACTCTTAAAATGGGCTATTTTTTCTAGATTACACTATTAAACTAATATTCTTTTATTTTATGTCCGTTTTAACTATTTTTTTTATATTATATTAAACAGTTTTTATAAAATCTCATTATTTTTATATGATTTTTCTAATTTTTCCTACAAATAAATAGAAACTTTTATATACTTTAAGTTTTCTTTTGAATTATTATCTTATTTTATATATAAAGGGAGTTTTTTTAAGATATTTGATTAAATTTTGTGTATTACTTTTTATTAGTTTATGTAATAATTATATTATATTTTTATTATTATTTATTTCCATTTTTAAATTATATATTATCTTATTTTTATTTATATTCTATTGTGTTATAATTATATTTAAAATAGCATATTTTAAAATTAAATTATTTTATTCTAATAATGTTTGATATATTAATCATATATTTAATTTAAAATTATATGTTTATATTATATTTCAATAATTTTTGCAATATTTTCTACTTTAATTTGTCAGTCTAAAACCTTTCGGTATAGTATGTGCTATATGTTATATGGCGTTGGTTTAAGATAAAATGTTTAATACATTATGTCAATGATAACTGTTTTTCCACATATAGTAAAATTTTATGATTATACAAAATATCAATCATTAGATTGATGGTTTTTTATGAGGACCTAATGCAAAGTGTTAGGTGTGATGTTGGTTTAGTAGATGTGGTGAAATTTGATTGTTGTTTTAACATGTCAAAATGTGTAACTCGTCTAATTCTTTATGTGTACTTCGAACTAAGAGTCTTTAGTTTTTTTTGTATTCTGTCAAATCTGTTTGATCCTGGCAGAAGCTACTGCTATTGGG
>JBJEIL010000025.1:0-15655 GCA_051876995.1 Methanobrevibacter sp.
ACATAGTTTACTTGCTACTGGATTGGACTTTCTGTTTATGACATATTGTAGTTGTGCAGATTTTGGATTGTCTGTTGTAATTGAAGTGATGGACTTACTGAAGTTATGGGGTATAACTATACCTGCATAGTAGGTTCCATTATGAACCCCCCGTCGAAGATCACTCTCACTTACAAAAACCCAATGGAAATCATTGTTCTTTCTTAGATCTTTAACAATGTCGTCACCTACATTTAGGCTTTCGCCATTGTATGTGGCACCATCATCAACGTTTGCAATTGCAAAGTCAATATCTTTGGTGTTTTCATATGGGTTCCAACATGCTTCAATGTTTAAGACAGCATATAATGAAGGTAAAATAATTATTGCAATTAATGTAATTACCACAATAGGATTTTTAAAAGCTTCATGGGCATCTTTAGAAGTGATTTCCTTTACATTATGAAGATGTTTCATTATATGATTTTTTGACATCTTTCACCTCATTTTTAATAAAAATAATTATTTATAAATTAATAATTAGAATCTTATATTAAAAATTCATTTAAATAATTAGAAATAGTCTTCTAATTCCATTTAACATTTTAAATATATATTATTTAATTAAAATTCCATTATTTAAAACATCAAGGAAGTCGTCAATATATTTATTTACATCATATTGAGGAGTCTTGGCAAAAAATTTCCATAAAACAATAGTTTCAAAGAAAACGCTATAAATACTAATTGCAAGAATATCCGGATTCACATCCCTGATATTTTTTTTGGATATTTGCATTTTAAAAAAGCTTTTAAGTTTATTGATGATTGTATCAGCTATTTTTAAAATTATACTTTCCTCAAATGGTATTCCATCGATTTCCTCCAGTGCAACTTTAATTATTTTAAAGTCGTCATCTGGAAGGTTTATAATTTTAAGATATGATTCTCTCAAATAGTCGTTTACTGAAATTGAATCATCAAACTCAAAAATTTTATTGATTTGTTTTATAAATTCTTCTACGAATACTTTCTTAGAAACCTCGATAAGATTATCTTTAGATTTAAATTTTCTAAAAAGAGTAACTTCACTTACTCCTGCTTCCTCAGCTATTTTTTTAGTGGTTGTCTTGGATATTCCATTTTCCTCTAAAACATGAAAAGAAGCATTGATAATCCTTTCCTCAGTACTCATATTTTTAACTTCCATAATGTAAGTAAGTACCTACTTACATATAAACTTATCTTAAGATTTATTAAAATTTTTAAAAATAATTTAATATTTTATAATAAAATTTAAAATATCCATGGATATTTGGACAAAATTAGTTTTTTGTTTCTTTTATATTTTAAGTTAAATGAAGATTTAATAATCTTTTAAAAATAGTTTTAATTTTAAAAAACTGGAAGTTTAATAATGTTATTTTAAAAATTATGGTATTGTTTTAAAACTAGTTTTAATCTTAAAATTATGGTTTTTGTTAGGATCTTTTAAAATAGTTTTGATTTTAAAAAAATCATAATAAGAAATTAAAACCCATCAAAAATTAGATTGTCATAAATTATCCTATGTTTATTTCAATTTTAGAAAAATTAAAATAAAAATAATTTATGATATTATGTGGTTATTGGATTTTAAATATTGTTAGAGCTTTTTTTAGGTATGATTTTAATAAATGAGTGGTTGTTTATAATCATTTCTACTTGAGTAAAGTCATCGATATCCTCATTGTTGTTTAATTCATACTGGTTTTTTATTTCTTCGTTGATAATGTCCCTTTTATTACTGGTTTTATCAGATTTCTTTCTAGTTTTTTGGTTAGGTATGGTTTCATTACCACAATTAAAAAGATATTCATCAGATTCTTCTAATGGTAAATCACTGACGGCATCAGAATTAATCATAATAATTCTCCTATTTTTAAAAATCTAAATTGTAGGTTATAGTATATCATTTTCCATATATAAATAACTTTTGATTTGATTTTTCTATTTTTATTTAATACTTGCTTCTTTTCTTGAAAAATGACTTGTTTTAAACTAGAAATGTTCTTTTTATTTTTATACATTATTTGATTTTGTTTAAAAATATGATTTTTTACATGATATTTCTATAAAAAAATGAGACATGTTCAACTTTAACGGATTGTTTTAAGTCTGTTCTGAACAGAATTATTGTGATTATAAATAAAAATCTTATAACTGTGTATTCTAATTAAATTTCCTTCTTTTGATTTTTTAAAAATTTTATAATAATCTTCTATAAAATGAATTTTGTATAATTTTTTTTTAAAATATTAAAATCTTAATAATTTATTATAAAAAAATTAAGTTTTGTAAAAGATAATTCAAAATAAAATTTAATCGAAAATTCATTAGTATAACCTATCCATTTGTTGAGTGTTTAATTAAATTAAGTAAACAATAGATATAAAATTAGTGGAAATAGTTAAAATTTGAGGAATAATTAAAATAAAAAAATTTAGAGGAATTAGTTCGAATTGAAGAATAATTAAAATCAAATAAAGTTAGTGGAATTAGTTCGAATTGAAAAATAGTTAAAATTAAAAAAAGTTAGGATAAATGTAAATAAACATTCTCATTTATCCATATGTATGACATACTTTACAGTAACCATCGCCATCTGTATCATGAGTACCTTGTGCAATACATTGGCTTCTACTTATGCCGTCAGTACCTGATCTATCATAGTTAGTATAATGATGGCAGTTTGTACAATATCCGTCGTGGTTTGTATCATGTTTTCCTGATGCAATACATTCAGCCTCGGTCATTGCATGTGCAGAACCTGATGAACTTGAAACTGATGAACTGTCACTACTACTGTCATCGGAACTGGATTTTTTAGTAGTGTTTTTTGATAATATTATTGAATCAAGATATTCCTGGGTATTGTGGTCCTTGTTGGCACCTGTAATTTGTACCCAATAATATTTATCATTAATATATAACTCTTTGGCAACTGCACCATTTGCACTTATATTACCTTCAAGTAAAGATGGATCTGCTCCTGCAGCATCAACTGTAATAACGGTTAAAGTAAATGAATCCCCGTTACCATTGACTTGATAGGCTAAATCAGTAGCTTGACTGTCTCCAATATTTGTAGAAGAATTACCTATTAGTTTATAGTCATATCCCGTCATGTTTAGTTTTAAATCAGATATTTGTAGGATCTTATCTTCTTTGTGAACTAATGATGAAATCGGATTATCACTGTCATTATATACGGCATACACAACACCTAATATTATTAGGCAGATAAGCACTGCTGCAAGTCCAACAATGATTATATTCTTTGTGTTATCATCGGATTCCTTATTGTTTGCGGTATTTGGTGTAAATTCTGAGTTTAATTTATTACCACATTTGGAACAAAAGGTTGCATCATCGGATAATTTTTGACCACATTTAGGACAATACTTACTCACTTTTTCACCTCCCTAAACAGTTACTTAATTAAATTTTATATAAAAAGATATATAAAGTTTTAAGATAATTTTTTTAGTTTATAATTTTGTTTAATTTTATGTTCTATATTTCTATGATGTTTTTTGGTCTTATTTTGAATAATGGAACATATAAAAGGATTATTCTATTAAATCTCCGTTATGATTAAAATAAAAATTTTTTAAGTTTATTAAATCTATTCTATTTCTGTTTTGGTTTTACATAATTTTAAATTGTCATTAATTCAGGAAATCTTGTTTATCTGGAAAAATATGGGGCATTAAATTCGGTTTATTGTATAGATTTTACATAGTTTTAAATTGTTATAAATTCAGGAAATTTGGTTTATATAAGAAAATCTAAAAGTATTAAATTCGGTTTATTGTATAGATTTTACAAAAATCTAAAATATTATAAAAGTTATATAATATTATTAATGTTATTTTAAGAATCGATTCGATATTAAAAATTATAATCCTAAAACTAAGGAGGTGAATTATGGTTAGATATTGTCCAAATTGTGGTGCGGAAAACAAAGATAACTCTAAATATTGTGTCAAATGCGGAAAATTAATCAGTATGGACATTCATGATATAAATAAAAATAGCATTCCTTCCAATAAGAATAAAAAAGAGAATTTTAATGAAGATGAACGGGATGAGAATAGTTTGAATAAAAACATTTTGATTATAGCTATTGTGATTATATTATGTACAGGAATCATTGCGGGGGCCGTTATCTTTTCAAGCAATAATTCTTCAAATCAGCAAAACGATACAAACCCAGATCAAAATCAGCAAAATACAGATACCAATGTAAATAACCCCTCATCAGGTAGTAGCAGTAGTAGTGCAACTGCTGTAAGCAATCTTAAAATCATAAGCGGTAGTGTATCTACTGGTAGCAGCGATTCAGATAAGTCATATTGTCATGTCTATGTTGGATCTGATCATGCAGGAGACTCTGTAAGAATCAGTGCTCTATTTAGTCGTGATGGCAACAATCTTAATGAAGGCAGGATTGTAAGTACCAATGTTGATTCAGCTGGTTATGTTGATGTTAATAGTGCGGATGGATTTAAATATTATCCTGATCAGGTCATATTGACCTTATATGACGGTGACGGTAACAGGCAAGATCAAAAAACAGTATATCTAAGTGCTACAAGTGGTACTCAAACATTTTAGAGTCGGATTCTTTAATAAATCATAAACTTTTTAATCTATTTTATTTTCTTTTTTTTAAAGTTTTATTTTAACTTTTTTTTAATTAGATTATTTTTTATTTTCTTTTTGATACTTTATTTTTTCTACTTTTAATGGATTTATTTTATAAAATCTATTTTTTATTTTTCAGTTTATATATAACTTTTTTAAAAGTATAATTCTATTTTTTAATTTTATTCTTTTGTTCAAAATTTTGATTTTCATTAAATTAAGTTCTAACTAATTAATAATTAGTGGTTTAGATTAAAAAAACATAAATTATTAATATTATTATATTACAATATTTTATTAAAGTATAGTTTTTTATGAAAAAACTGAACTTTTTATAATTTTTAATTATTTCAAGAATTAAAATTAATCTTTAATAAATTTATTTCTATTTTTTAAAGATAATTTGTAGCTTGTTGTAAGAATTTAATTAAGCCAACTATAGGTTTTTTGGTGATGTTATGGCCAAATGTTTTTATCTTGTAAGTTATAATAAAAATAAAGATGAAAAATCAATGGAAGCTAGAAAACAAGAAGTCAAAGCTTTTCAATATTTAAATGATTCTGTCGATGTTGAATTAGTTTTTTTAGAGGATATCATTCCATATGTCTCTAATGATTACAATGGTAAAATTCTTTTAAAAGATGGTGAGGTTGACTGTCCAGATTATGTTTTTGTGAGGGCATTTGATTTAGGTGATAGGCAATATCAGCTTAACGCTATTCTGGACATGTTTGAACAATTAGGTGTAGTCTGTATTAATTCCACTGAAACAAAGCATATTACCTCAGATAAACTATTGACTTTACAAATAGCAAACTCGGTCTGTGAAAATATAAAGATTCCTAAAACCATTTTAGTAACTCCGGATATTAGTGCCAGTACAATTGGTGAAATTATTGGTTTCCCTTTGGTTATTAAGTTAATGCATGGAAGTAAAGGGAAGGGAGTTTCCTTAATAAAATCTGAAAAGGAATTGGATAATCTTTTAAGTATGGTATTTGCGGCACCATTCGATGATCAGATATTGGCCCAGGAAGCTATTCAATCCTCAAGGGGCAAGGATCTAAGATTGACATTCGCATTTGGTAAATGTTTTGATTCTTTTGTAAGGGTGAATGACACTGATTTTAAATCAAATGTTTCCACTGGATGACATATTGAAAAAATCGATGTTCCACAGTTTTTAATTGATGATTCTTTAAAGTTTGCTGAAGCTATAGATTTAAAGTTAGGTAGTATTGACTTTTTATTCGGTGAGGATGAGAATGAATTCTATCTATGTGAAGCAAATTCTACAATAGGCATGCCTTATCTTATGGATGATTTTAAAGATGGAAACTTGGAATCCATTGAGCAGTTCAAGAATTTATTTAATCCGAATTAATATCTGTTCTTTTTAAAATTCAATTAATTTATTATAGATTAATTTAAGTTCTATTTTATCTATTTAATATGCATTAAATATTTATTAGTATTATTATATGATATTGGGGTTTATTATTGTTTTAAGTTTTGATTATTTAGTTGCTTTTTATGTGGACTAATAGTTTGACTTTTAAAGATTTGGTTTTTATTAAATTTTAGATGGTTTAATCTGTGTATTTTTTAAAAATGGTGAGTTAATGGATATTTATAATGAAATATTGTCATTAAATGGTGATAATCTATTAAAATATTGGTTAGAATTATGTGATGATTGTAAAGCTACACAAGAGGAGGTACTTGAAAGTATTATAGAAAATTCTAGGGATACCGAGTATGGTAAGGCCCATAATTTTTCCAGTATCAAATCTGTTGAGGATTATAGGAAAAATGTGGATATATCTGACTATGGTGCATTTGGGGATTATATTGAAAGAATGGCCAATGGTGAAAGGGATTTATTGTTTCCAGGCTTAACCGACTTTTTCATTTCAACTTCAGGTACCACTGGCAAGTCTAAAAAAATTCCGGAAAGCAAAGAAGGTTTGGATGCCAAGTCTGCTGTGTTAACATTAAGAAACGGATTTTTAGCTAAAACCCTTATGGAAAATATAATGGATTCAAAAAAGTTTAAGGAGTTAATCGTAAACAAGAATATTGATGTAAATAATTTAAGTCGTGACTTAATCAATAATGTTCATTTTTACTCCGTAACATCTGCAAGCCCCAACAAGAAGACCAGCGGTGGAATCGACATTGGTTTTGCATCAGATAAAACATTTGAGAATTCCAAATTTGCAAGTAGATTGTCCTATCCCAAGGAGTTGATGGGTTTAAGTGACGGTGAGGCAACAATGTATCTAACTATGATGTTTGCTTTACGTTATGATGATGTCGTGTTTATCACCTCTAACAATGCGGGACGTTTCTATTCCCGTATTAAATATGCCCAGGAACATGCAGAGGAGATGATTAATGATTTGAGATGTGGAACAATTTCAGAAAGATTGAACATATCTGATGATGAAAGAAAACTGTTTGAATCATATATTGAACCACATCCTCAACGTGCTGATGAATTGGAGGAATTATTAAATAGAGGTAGAAAATACTTTATACCTAAATATTATTGGAAATATCTGTTTGTTGGAAGATTCTGGTTATCCGGATCTGTCGGAGTTAATGTGGATAAGGTCAGGAAATATTTGGGCGATGTGTTGTACTTTGATATTGGCTATGGTGCAAGTGAGGGAAAGTTGAATATCCCTTTTAAAAATGATATTGGTTATGGTACATTGGCTATTGCCTCTGTGTTCTTTGAGTTTACTCCTGTTGGGGAGGATATTGTTTTAACTGCAGATGAATTGGAAGACGGTGGGGAATATGAAATCATTTTAACCACATATTCCGGTTTGTATCGTTACCCCCTACATGATATAGTTAAGGTGAGGGGTTTTGTTGGAAACACTCCGAATATTGAATTTATTTCAAAATCCAAGGAAATATTAAATATAGCTCAGGAAAAGGTTCCTGCCCCTGCTGTACTTGATTGTTTAAACAGATTTATTGAATCAAAGGGATTTAACCTACGTCAGGCCCAGATATATCCAAACAATAAGGAAATATCCTATGAGATCTATATTGAATTGGAGAATGTCAACGGGTTTAATCAAAAGGATATTGATTTGGATAGTTTGAATATTGAGTTTGATGATTTATTGAGGAATGAATTTGAACTATACAATAGAAATAGAAAATTTGAATCATTGGAACCTTTAAGAATATATATCATGAGGGAAGGCTGGCAGAAACATTTATATGACTTAAAAGAGAAAACCGGTGCTCCTAGATCTCAGGTAAAGTTAGCAACCATGATTAATGAGGCTCCGGAAAACGAATGGATTATTATCTAAAATATGGTGATTTTATGAAAAAAGGCTTTATTCTAACTGGGGATTATTCAAATTATATGGAAGAGTTTAGTTTAATAGAACAGATGTTTGCCAAATTAAATTTAGATGTTAAAATGGTGGATTTCAATGATATCTCTGTTTTGGCTGAGGATGATTTTAAGGGTAAAATTTACATTAACAATGAAAGGGTAGATTGTCCTGATTTTATAATTGTCGCCACAGTTGACGAACGTGGAATTTATAAATTACGTTCCGTTGTAAGGATGTTTGAAACTTTAGGTGTTAAATGTATTAATACAGTAGATGCAATTGAAAAATCTGGGGATAAGATCTATTCATTCCAACTGGCTAAATCAATTGCCCCTGAGGTTAAAATTCCTAAGACTATTCTTATTAGTCCCGATGTTTCACTTGATACTATTGGGGAGGAAATTGGTTTTCCTTTGGTCATGAAGATTATGGATGGAAATCAGGGTAGCGGTGTATGCTTAATCGATTCCAAGGAGGAATTGGAGGATATCTTAAATATTCTCACTGCCAGTGAATTCGGTCAGGAGATATTGGTTCAGGAGGCAATATTGTCCTCTAAAGGAAAGGATATACGTGTGGTTGTTGCTGGTGGGGAGGTTATCCACTCATTTGTACGTTCCAATGACAGTGACTTCAAATCCAATCTTCATCAGGGAGGTTCAGTTGAAAGATTCACACCTCCACAGTCATTGATTGATTCTTCAATTAAATTAGCTAAAGGTTTTGGTCTGGAACTTGGAAGTATTGATTATCTGTTTGGTGATACAGATGATGAATTTTATCTATGTGAGTTAAATTCTATTCCTGGAATTTCTTATGTCTTTGAAGCTCGAAAGAATGGTGATATTGAATTGATTAAGAAATTTACCGATGGAATTATAAGAATAACCCAATAAGTTTAATATTGTTTAATTCGTAGGTCCATAAATTAAAACACTCTTTAGTAGGTGTTATCATGTTCAAGTTTATGAGAGATTATGTTAAACCATATTCTAAATATATTGTTGTAATATTTATTGTGGTGGTGCTTCAGGTATATTTCCAGATAAATATCATGAAGACCACTAAATCAATTATCGATAAGGGTATCTATACCAATAATATTGATTTTATCTATCATGCAGGTATGATGATGATATTGTTTACGGTGTTATATGGTTTGTCTATGCTTGCCTCATCATATTTAAGTTCCTATGTTAGTGCAAGTGTAACCTGTGATGTCCGTGAGGGATTGTTCTCAAAGATCATATCATTTTCCCCATTCGATTTCAATAAGTTTGGGGGATCTAGTTTAATGACACGTGCAACTGCAGATACGACAAGGATTCAAATATTTATGATTAATTTCTTAAGAAATGCAATTCTTGTTCCTGTTGTTGTAATTGCACTTATTATTGCTACTGCACAGATTAATCTGGAATTGTGCGGTATCTTGGTTGTTGCATTTGCAGTTACCATGACCTTTATGGTTTTAAAAAGTAGGCAAAGTTTGCCATTGTTTGCATCTGTTCAAATTAAATTGGATAGATTGAATCTATTGTTTAAAGAGAAAATCCAGGGTGTAAGGTTAATCAGGGCATTCAATAAACAGGAATATGAAATCAATAAATTCAATACTTTGAATGATGACTTTAATAGGAGTTCATTAGATGCATCTTTAAAGTTGTATTATTTAACCCCTCTTGCTTTAATTGTTATGAATCTTGCAGTTTTACTAATATATTTCATAGGTTCAATACAATTAAAATCCAGAATGATTTCAATCTCAGATTTGATTCTATTCTTCCAATATGTGGCATACTTTATCAGTTGTCTAGGTATTGTACCGTTTATTGTTACCACATTACCAAAGACAATTGTCGCAACCGATCGTATTGAAGATGTATTGTATTATGATGAATCAATCGTAAACTCATATGACGGGGAGATTGTTAGGGAAACCTATGATGAGGATGCTCCTTTAATTGAATATAAAAATGTGATATTTGGTTATACAGGTGCAAAGGATGTTATTGCAGACATTAGTTTCAAGGTTAATGAAGGCTCAACCACAGCATTTATAGGTTCTACAGGTTCCGGTAAAAGTACAATCATGTATCTCTTAAACAGATTATATGATTCAACATTTGGTGAAATACTTTATAAAGGTGTAAACATTAAAAATATGGATATTAGTGATTTGAGAGATAAAATATCCTACACTAGTCAAAAGACCATGGTCTTAAATGATACCGTTTATGCTAATTTGGCAATGGGAAATGAAAATCTGTCCTATGAGGATGCGGAAAGAATATGTGATTTAACAAAATTCTCAGAGGTTTTTCCATCCTTACCTGATGGCTTGGATAGTGTTATGGCACAGGGTGGTATGAATGTCTCCGGTGGTCAGAAACAAAGGTTGTCTCTAGGTAGAACCTTGGCGAAAGATGCTGAGATATATGTGTTTGATGATTGTTTCTCTGCATTGGATTCCAAAACAGAATTTGAGGTTAGGTCCAATATTAAAGAATATCTAAAAGGTAAAACGGTCTTTATGATTGCCCAGAAAATAAGCACAATCATGGATGCAGATAACATTATCGTTTTGGATAAGGGACATATTGTGGATCAGGGAACCCATAACTATCTGCTTAATAATTGTAAATTGTATCAAGAGATTTATGCTACTCAATCTTATTTAAAGGAGGACGAGTAAATGGCTGAAAATAAAAACAAAAGTTCTAACTACTCATATGCTCAAATATTTAAGAGATTGGGAACTTATCTCTATAGGGATAAAAAATTGGTAATAGTCTCAGTAATTACATTGGTTATTGGTAATTTTGCATTGGCAATTGCTCCTAAACTTGCAGGTAATGTTATTGATTTTTTATCTGCCTATGTTAAGAATGGCTACAATTATTTGGATATGAACTATCTAATCATATATCTATTGGCTATTGCTGCCTTATATATATTCGGAAATCTTGCAACAATATTTGCCGATAGGAATATGATTACCGTTTCAGTTAATGTTACATCTAAATTAAGGGTTAAGCTTCATAACAAGTTGAATAAAGTTCCTATCAATTATCTGGATACTCATCCTTCAGGGGACATAATGGCTCGTTTGACTAATGATCTGATTACAACGGAAAGTTTGGTCTCATCTGATTTGGTTGATTTATTGGTTCAACTATTGATTTTGGTATTGGTATTTATTATGATGATAATAGTAAATCCATTATTAACATTGATATATGCGATTCTACTGCCTATTGCATTTTTGATTACTAAAATTATTGCTAGTAAAACCAAGAAACAATTTAAAAAACAACAATCTTCCGTTGGGGAATTAAATGGTTTTATGGGGGATATTTTCTCTAACCATGCCTTAATTAAGTCATATAATATGGAAGATTCCTCTTTGGAAAGATTCGATAACATTAACAATAAATTTCACAAATCCTATGTTAAAGCCAAATTCATATCTGGGTTTATTCTTCCGATTAGTTTAATTATTAATAATATAGGTTATATTGCATTATCCGTAATTGGTGCAATATTTATTATCAATGGTCAATTAACGATTGGTGGATTCTTGGCATTCCTGCTTTATGGACAGATGTTGAATGGTCCTTTGTCCTCATTCTCAAGTGATATGAATCAGGTTCAATCAGGACTATCCGCCCTTGAGAGAATCTTTGAAATCTTGGATGTTGGGGAGGAAAGTGATGAGTCTGACCTTGACGGCTTGGATGTAGATAATGTCAAAGGTGAAATCGAGTTTAGGCATGTTGAGTTTGGATATGTTCCTGAGAAACAGTTATTCCACGATGTGTCTTTAAAATGTGAGCCGGGTATGGTGATGGCAATTGTAGGTCCTTCAGGAGCTGGAAAAACAACATTGATTAACCTTTTAATGAGGTTCTATGATATTGACTCAGGTGAAATATTACTTGACGGGAAAAATATTAATGAGATAAATCGTGATGAACTTAGAAAAGCATTTGGTATGGTTCTTCAGGATTCTTGGGTATTTGATGGCACTATTGCAGACAATATTGCATATGGTAACGAGGATGCCACAACGGAAGACATTATTGAGGTATCAAAATTGATAGGATGCGATTCCTTTATTGATACATTACCGGATGGTTACGAGACTGAAATCAGTGAAGAAAACTCCAAATTATCCGTTGGTGAGAAACAACTGTTGGTTCTTGCAAGGACTGTTCTTTCAGATCCTAAGATATTGATCTTAGATGAGGCAACATCTCAGATGGATACAAGAACCGAGAACATGGTGACTAAAGCTATGGAACACATGATGGAAGGTAAAACTACATTTATCATTGCCCATAGGCTGTTTACCATTAAGAATGCTGATAAGATTATATTCATGAAGGATGGAGATATCAAAGAGGTCGGTTCACATGATGAACTGTTAAAACTAAATGGATTATATGCAGAGATGTATCGTAAAGCCTCATCCTAGAGGTTAAGATTAAGATTAAAATTAAGTTTTGATATATTATTATAAAACTCTTTTATGATACTTTAAGAGATTTTATAATTCATTTTTATAGCTAAAGTTTATGTTTAGAAATAAATCCTTTCTTAGAAAGGATGTTTAATTTAGATTAATTAGGTGATATTATGGATATTGAAAAAAATTTAGATGGTGAAAAATTAACTGTTAAAATCATTGGAAGATTGGATACTAATACCTCTCCGGAATTAACCGAATCATTGAAGGAAGATTTGCCTGATGTTAAGGAATTAATCTTAGATTTATCTGATTTACTTTATATTTCAAGTGCAGGTTTGAGGGTAATCTTATCCACTCAAAAAACCATGAACAAACAAGGTTCCATGGTTATAAGGAATGTTCAGGATATGGTGATGGAAGTATTTGAGGCTACTGGATTTACGGATATTTTAACAATTGAATAAATGATTTCTAATTCGTTTTATTAAATATTTTATTTGGATTAAATGATTTTTTAAACAATTTATTGTCTTTTTAATTTATTGTTTGTCCTAATTATTTGTTTAAAATATTTTAAATTGGAATAAAAGTGTATTTAATCGGGATTTTTAAATTGATGTGATATTAATGGACATGAGTAATATTGATATGTCTAAGTTGACATTTTCAGGTAAATTGAATTTAAAATTTATTAGTGACGGTGGGAAGGTTTATAAGGGATTAATGGAAATGACTAAGGATCCTATGAAATACAACACAGAGCTTTTAATGAAGATTATAGAGGATAATAAGGATACGGAATATGGTAAAAAATATGATTTTGCAAGTATTAAATCCATTGAGGATTATCGAAAGAAAGTTCCTATAACTGCTTATGATGATTATGCAGAATATATTTATAGGGCAACTGAAAAAGGTGAGAAGAATTTAATTTCAAATTATCATATAACTCATTATGCTAAGTCTTCCGGGACTATGGGAAACCCTAAAAGGATTCCTGTTTCCAAGGAAGGTTTGGACATTAATAATAAATACAACTATGCTTTTAGAGCATTTATCACTACTCAATTATTAGGAATTGACTGGATTAACGCACCATTTTTAAATCTAATTGAATCTTTTGTTTCAAAACTTAAATCCGGTGATGATTATGGATCTATTTCGGGCAAGTTAATTGATAATTTTGGTGGTGAATTATCCAATATTGTTACTTCACCTATTGAAGGTCTAATGCCCAATACAGATACCGATACACGTTATGTTCATGCGAGATTTGCATTAATTCGTGATGACATTACCTATACTGTTTCAAGTTTCGTAAGTTTGTTCCTTGAACTTTTACGTTATATTAAGGATAACTGGAAAATACTGGTGGATGATATTGAAAAGGGTACTATCAATGAAAATGTAAGAATCCCTGACCATACTCGTGAAAGTTTGCTTACTAAGATTGAACCGATGCCTGAGCGAGCTAAAGAACTTAGAAAAATATTTGAGGAAGGTTTCAACGAACCGATAGTTAAAAAAATATGGCCTCAAATGTCTGTATTGGTTGGTATTGGTACAGGCGGCTTTTCAGACTATCTGGAAAAAATCAAAGAATTCACTGGTCCTGACTTTAATTTCTTCCTGGTTGGTTTAACAGCATCCGAGGGAATGTTTTCCATTCCATTTGAATTAAACAACAAGGAATCTATTTTAATTCCAGACAGTATGTTTTATGAATTCCTGGCTCTTGAAAATCAGGGAGACTATTCTAAAGTCATTACAATGGATCAAATGGAAGTCGGAAAGGATTATGAGGTGATTACCACTAACCTATCCGGTTTCTATCGTTATAGGATGAAGGATGTCGTTCGCTGTGTAGGCAAATTAAATAGTGTTCCTAAGATTGAATTCCTATATAGATTGGATCAATGTATGAGTCTTACTGGTGAGAAGGTCAATGAGGAGAACTTAAGGGATGCTGCTTACAAGACTGAAAGGGATTTAGGTTTTGATTTAATCGATTTCTCTGTCTATCCTGATAAAGATATATCCCCAATGAGATATGTCTATCTGATGGAGGTTCAGGATTTACCTGATAATCTTAGTAAAGAGGATATCCAGGATAAATTAAACGAAAATTTCTGCCTAACAGATCCGGTTTTAGGATATAAGATTGAGAAGGGCATGATTGGTAAGACTGGCTTATACTTCCTACAGCCTGAGACTTACTTGTTATATAAAGAATTGAGAGTTGCTCATGGAACATCCTCTGCTCAGGTGAAACCTCCTAGAATTTTAAGGGATGAACCTATCAGAAAATTTTTCAGTGTTTTATTGGATGATGAATTGAATTAATTCATCATTACTTCAATTATTTTTGAGGGATAATCATGGAAGAAATCATTATAAAAGCAGATAAAAGTAATCTGGAAAGTATATTATCGAAGATTGAAAAATCTTTATCTAACTATGAGATTTCAATTAAATCAAAGCTCCAATTAGAAATCGCTATTGAGGAAATCTTCGTGAACATAAGTAATTATGCCTATGGGGATGGAATTGGTGATGTTAGAATAGAATATTTCATTGATGAGAATCCTTTAAGTATAAATATTAGGTTTATTGATGAGGGATTTGAATTCAATCCTTTAGAGGTCTCCTCTCCCGACACCTCTTTAAGTGCAGAGGATAGGGATATTGGAGGTTTAGGTCTAGTTCTTGTAAGAAAGAATATTGACAGTATAAGCTATGAATATAAGGACAATCAAAATATATTAACAATTAAAAAACTATTTTAATTTTTTCTTAAAATAAATTAATCTAATTGTTGCTTTAGCTAGTTTGAATTAGAGGAATATAATTTTATTAGAAGTTATATTTTATATGGTGAGATTTAAAAATTTTAAAATTTATCAGGGCAAAATAATGGATAAAAACATCTTTAAGAATCAGTATTTCATATTCCTTTTATCATTTATCGCTGAGACAATATTCTATTTCATATTTAATGATTTGGATATTGGTGGCAGATATCTTACGCCGGATATTGCACTTTCTCCGGTTTTAGGCTTGATGTTTGGTCCTGCTGCTGGACTTGGTATGGCCAGTTCTACTGCCATATATGATATCTTAACGGGAGCCACACTACTTGCAGGATTAGTT
>JBJEIL010000026.1:0-3370 GCA_051876995.1 Methanobrevibacter sp.
CTTATGATATTAACATAGCTGAATCTTCAATGACTGATTTAAGAAATAATACGATGACTGGAGATACATGTAATATTAACCTTAACGGCGGAATAATAAATGGTGTTAAAGTTAGCTATTTGGGAAACTCTACTGTAAATGGTAGAAACACCACTCCAACAGAAGTATTTGCAACTGTTACAGACGATATGTTAAATCCGATTAATGGAGGATATCTTTCATATTATGTGAATGATGTTAACAATGAATTAATTAATGATTCAGTCATTAATGGTACATCCAGATTTAGCCTTAGATTTGATGAAGGTTCCTATCTAATTCATGGAAATGAAATAAGTTATTCAGGATCAAATATTGATAATCCTATTATTGAATTAAAATCAGGTTTCTTAAAAATCAGAGGAGCTATTAATCATTGGTTTATTAATGATACTGGATATGAAACATTACAAGAAGCTGTAAATGCTTCAGGATTTAATGATACGATTAAAGGTATTCCTGGAACCTATATTGTAGATGAGGTAATGATTGGTCATAGATATATGCCTTCAGAACCTTACAGTATAAATAAAACTATAACTATCACGTCCTTAAATGAAATTCCTATCACTTTAGTAGGTAATGGTGATAGAATCATAGATATTGATTACAACTGTGATGTGACCTTTAAAAACATCATATTTACAAATGGTACCTATAACAGTGGATGGGCAGGTGCTATCTATACCATGGGCCATGGTAATTTAACTGTTATTAATTGTACTTTCATAAATAATAAAGCTGAACAAGGTGGAGCTATTAATGGATGGGGAAATCATTATATTTATAATACAAGCTTCATTAACAACTCTGCAAGCTCCATTGGTGGAGCATACTTTAAAGATGGTGAAGGTGACTTAATACTTGAAAATGTTTCATTTTTAAACAACACTGCTGTGTCATATGGTGGTGCACTTTACATCTTAGGTTACTCAGGTTATAACTACACATTTAATAATGTTATATTTGATAATAACCAGGGACTTAGAGGCGGAGCTGTTTTCTCATCTTCAGGTTCTAATAGATACTTCAACAACGTAAGATTTACAAATAACAGAGCTGTAGACTATTTAAATATAAGTTCTATGGGTGGAGCATATTATACTACCGGCAGTAACAGTACTTTTAATGACTGTGTATTTAAAAATAATACCGCTAGCTATGGTGGTGCCCTTGAATTAGATCCTCTTATGTACTATATTACTTCTGTAGTTGATAATGAGGTTATAACTGAAACATATATATCCTATGTTGATTTAAAGAATTGTACGATAGAAGATAATCATGGAAGAATAAGTGGTGGAGCAATATATATGGGTCAATCAAATGTGCCTCATGTAAATATTGCAAATTGTAGAATTATTAATAATACAGCTGATTTAAATGCTGCTGCTATTGCAAACGATTACGGCTTTTTAAATATTGTTGAAACCATATTTGAAAATAACACTGCTAAAAATGATTATTTAATTACAGGTTTAGGTACATATAACTATCCTGACACCTTCTATTCTAATACTACCATAATTAATTCAACATTTAAAAACAATAATGTTAAAAATCTAATTTATCTTTCAAATGAATATTCCAATATAAGTGTTATTAATAGTAATTTCATTAATGAATCAACAATATTATACAATAACAATGGATCTGCTATTTTAATAAATAATACTGCTAATACTTCAAACTATCCAATTATAAACATTGGTCTTTTATCATTAGATAAAAATAGTTTCACAGAAGCAATTTTTAATAAGAATTACATCAATACTCAAACATATGTTGTTGTTTTAAATAATCAGACCAAATTTGGTTTTATTAATGAAAATAATACATTAGATGGAATTATTTTAGATGACAATAATAACACAATAATATTAGATGAAAATGCCTTTAGATTTAATGTAAAATTAATATTGTTACCTGGTGTTAATTTCCCAATGAATAAGGTTTCCAATGGTTCCACAAGTCAAAATTTAATAAATGGAACACTTAATAACACTACTTATTATTGTAACTTTATTCCAACTGTAGGTGGCAATTATCTTGTTAGTGCTAATTTACTTAATAGTGGTTTACTTAAATTATCCGTTAAAACTGGAATATTAAAAATAAATAACAAAGACCTTAATTTAACTGTAAATAATATTACTAAATTTTATAAAGGTCCAGAAGGATTAAGTGCTAAATTATTATATTCTGACGGTAACCCCGTTATAAATGCTGGATTAAGAATTACCATTAATGGAACAGAATATAATCTTACAACTGACAGTAATGGTATTGTTTATTTACCTATTGAATTAAATAGTGGAGTATATAATGTAATTACAACCTATAATGGTTCCGATTTATATAGTCCTGTTATTGTTCATTCAACCATTGTAGTTAAATCTACTCTAGAAGTAAAAGATGTTGTTAAAGTCTATAAAAATGATACCCAATATTATGCATTATACTTAGATAGTGAAGGTAATCCATTGGCAAATACTAATGTAAACATTACTGTCTGTGGAAAAACTTACTTAAAACAAACTAACGATCAAGGAATTGCAAAATTAAACATTAACCTTTTACCTGAAAATTATAAAATTAAAACAATAAATCCTGTGACTGGTGAAGAAAAAACCAATAATATCAAGGTATTTAATTATATTACTGGTAAAAACATTGTAATGTATTATAAAAATGGTACTAAGTATTCTGTTAAAGTATTAGATAATGATGGTAATCCTCTTGTTGGTGCTACAGTTAAATTTACTGTTTGTGGTAAAACCTATACTAAAACCTCAAATAGTGAAGGTATTGCTAGTTTAAATATTAACCTAGCTCCAAAAACTTATAATATTACTGCAGCTTATGGCAATCATAAAGTTTTAAATAAAATCAAAGTACTTCCAAGAATAACCAGTCAAAATCTTTATATGAAATATAAGGATGGATCCGTATATGCTGTAAAACTTGTTGATAATCATGGTAATTTATTATCCGGCAAAAGAATAAAAATTACTGTTTGCGGAAAAACATACTATAAAACAACTGATAATAATGGTATGGCTTATCTGAAAATTAACCTTAAACCAGGTAAATATACAATCATATCAGAATATGGGGATCATAAAGTTACAAGTAAAATAACAATTTTTAAATAGAGGTTAAATATTTAATCTCTAACTTTTTTCTTTTTTTAGATATAAACTAATTTTATCGATAATCTTTCAAAACCATTTAATTTTTCATAAAAAACAAATATTTTACTTAACACTTTAATTATTTATAAAATGTAAAAATTGAATTGGTTGAGTCTTAAATTTTGCTATTTTTTATA
>JBJEIL010000027.1:0-15633 GCA_051876995.1 Methanobrevibacter sp.
GATGTTATGGTTTGCAGTTGTAAATTTAATAGCGCTTATAGCGACATTAATATTCTTTCCAAACCTTCCGGGAAATCCCACTTCATATGGAACACAAATCTCTAATGCAAAAACAAGGCTATTTTTGGTTTCATGTTTAGGAGTGTTTGTATTACTTACTGGAATATGTACCAGTTACAGTTATATGTCCCAATTTTTACAGTCAATAACCCATATTATAGATTTAAACCTAAGTATAACATTATTCTTATTTGGAATAGCTTCCTTATTTGGAAATTGGGCTGCTGGAAAATTACTAGTTAGTAAACCTAACCAAACAGTGTTAACTTACCCATTCATAACTGCCGTTTTATTCATACTATTATTTTATTACTGCAATAAGGTTATACCAACGGTACTGCTTATGATAGTTTGGGGTTTTCTTGATGGACTCGTTAATAACATTATACAATATTGGATTGTATCTGCTGCACCAGATGCACCTGAATTTGCAAATGGGATATTTATAAGCGTTTTAAATATTGCCATAACCATCGGCACAAGCATTGGTGGTTTTATTATTGTAAGCTATGGAACAGTATATATCTTTATAGGATCTTTAGTAATTTCATTACTCTCTTTAGTTTTCCTTGCATTAAGAGTAAGAATAAATCCTAATCCTACCAGATAGATTTTATAAATAATTATAATAGTAAAAAAAACTAATTTTTTTAATTTTTAAACCTGTCTTTATTGATTATTTAAGAATTTAAAATGCTTATTAATAAAATCATCACAGTGCTTTTTGTAAAATCCAACTAGGGGACCTACAAATAATGCTGCAAATATAGTACCTTCCCTTACACCAACAAGACCATTAATATAATATAAAGAGATAATTGCTGCAATAACAATCAATGAAATATCTACAAAAGGTTTAATCTTTGAATATACACTATTTTTAATATATGCAATGGACAACACAAAACCATCAATAGGCAAGTAAACTATTGCGGATTTTAACTGTAGATAAATTCCAAATGCAAGAATTATTGCACCTACAATACAAAAAACCCACTGCATAACATAATTAAAAGGATTTAAACCCTTAATTAAGTACAATGACACATCAATAAAATATCCATAAATAATAGCAACAAAAAACTGCAAATATTGTATTTTAGGAAATTTACTTCTTAAAATAATTAATTCAAGTAAAATAAGCATTATATTAAAAATCATTGAATAGATACCAATACTAAAAATTGGAAATAAAATACTTAAAACATTAGGAATTGCAACAAGTGGTGAAGTTCCAAGTTCTGCCTTTACAGAAAATGCAACTCCTAATGAAGAGATAAACAAGGAAAATACATAGAAAATATACAACCTATAATCGCTTAATCTTTTATTCATAGGATACATTATGTTTTTTAAATTATTTAAAAATATTTTACAAGAATTATTAAATATAAAAAGGATTTTATAATGTTAATTATTATTTAATAGAAATAGAAAAGATATAAATAGAAAATTCATCTCTAAACATCCTTTAATCTGTAAAAATTTAAAATTAAAATCCTCGTTTTTAATAAAAAAAGGACAATATTCTAAACAGATATTTATGTTTAAAATCCTTATTGAATTAAAATATAATTAATCCTCATTTGATAAAAAAATGATGATATTTTAAACATCATACTATGAAATGTCTAGATGACCTCATTAAATTAAAAATATATTCTAAACTCAACCTTAAACAAGATTATTCAAATGACAATTTAAAATTAAAAATACAATAAAATCTTTAATTTATTATAAATTTTATAATATAATTTTGAAAATTTTATAAAAAATAATATTAAATATAATAAATTAATATATAAACAATGTATTAATAAATTCATTTTTACTAAATTTAAGGGATATCATGGATGAAGATAATGACTATTTAACTGAAAAATATAAAAATCTTGAACTTGAAGATGAACTCGATAAATTAAAGAAAGAGAATAAAACAGCAGATAAAAGGAATTTTCAGTTAAATAAAGAAAATTTAAACTTAAAAGAAGAAAATAACAAATTATTTAAAAAGAACCAACATTTCAAATCCACAAAAGCATACAAAGTATGGAAAAAATATGCCACAATAAAAGATAAAATAGTTCCAAATAAAGACAACAAAATCCCCAATAATAAAGAAACAAAAGAAGCAAATTTAGATTTTAGCAATAAACCAATTAAAAACTTAAAGAATATCAAAGTGGCGATTATTGCAGATCAATTCACCTACGACTCATACAAATATGAATTCAAAGCCATTTTAATCAATCCAAACGACTGGCAGGAAAAATTTAGAATCTATAAACCCGACTTATTTTTCTGCGAATCAGCTTGGGACGGTATTGCATCAGAGGACAATGAGAAACCATGGAGAAACAAAATATTTAAAAGATATGATTATAAAGGGGAAAATCGTGAAGAACTACTTAAAATCCTTGAATATTGTAGAAACAATAATATTCCTTCCATATTCTGGAATAAAGAGGATCCAGTTCATTACAGAACCGAAATTTGGTCTTATGCAGATACTGCTTCAAAGTTTGATTATATTTTCACATCATCTGAGGAATGTATTAAACGTTATAAAAAGGATTATAATCATCCTAATGTTTATTGTTTAATGTTTGCCGGACAGCCTAAATTATTTAATCCGCTGAATTTAAGTAATGAAACCATTGAATACCCTGTATTTGCAGGTGCATATTATGGTGAAAATCATCCCAAAAGAACGGAAAAAATGAATATGATCTTTGATAAGGTCATTGAAGAATGGGGTAATCTTATAATATTTGATCGTAATTACTATAAACCACAATTCGATTATCCTGAAAAATATCAGAAATATGTCCATCCTGCCATAAAATATGAGGAAACCGCCCCATTATATAAAAAAATGAAATGGGGTCTAAATCTTAATATAGTAACTAACTCAAATACTATGTTTGCAAGAAGGGTATTCGAGCTATCTCTAACCAATACCCTAATTTTAACCAATTATTCCAAGGCTATCGATAGAATATTTGGAGATAATGTATTTTTCTTTGATAAAATGGACAAATTACCTGATTTCAATGGTTCCTATGAAGAGAAAAGAATGAACAATTTATACAATGTCTTAGAGAATCACACTTACACCAACAGATTTAAACAAATACTTGATACCATAAAATATCCTTATATTGAAGATAAAAATGATATTACAATAATCTTTAAATCAGATTCAACAGACAACATTGGAAAAATTATTGACTCATATGACAAAATTGATTATCCAAATAAAAAATTAAACATCATTATCTTTGATAAATCAGCGGACATTACTAGTATCAAATCAGAATATCCGAAAATAGATGACATTCAAACAGAAGATAATAATCTTTATGATTATATCCATAATCTTAACAGTGAATTCATAATTATTTTAGATGACATTACTGACAACAATTTTATAAGTAAAGGAATTTTACATTATAAATATTTAAATAAGAAAATATCAATAGCCAAAGGCCCAAATAAATTTACATTAGGTCAAGAAGAGGATATAACCAATAAAATAATAAATAAAAAAATATACACCAACTTATCCAAAGATATGCCTATTGATGTGTACTATATATAATACATAGAAGGGGTGTTTTATTTATAAATTAAATATATAAGATTTTAAAAATTAGATGAAATCTAACTTATATATGCTTATATAGAATAAGGTTAAATGAGTGATTTTTATTTATAAATCACATATTAAATTTTAAAGATTAGATAAAGATTTAATTTACGCTTAAAGTACTTGGGCTGTATTTTAAGGATTTTTAAAAGTTTAACTAATCATCTTTTAAAAATGAAAGAAAATTAAATTTTATAAAAAAATACAATCTATTTTATTGATATATTTACCATTTCTTCTGTTCAAATGATGCCTTATGTTGATTACGTCTTGTTTCAACCATTTCATCAAACCATCTAACCATTTCAGGATCTTGATGATTAAAGAATAAACTATCATCGGTATTCAATTTTTTAATTTCTTCCATATCCCCATCACTTAACTTGAAGTCAAATACATCAAAGTTTTCTTTAATCCTTTCAAGATGTGTTGATTTGCATAACACGACTACTTTTCTTTGAATTAACCATCTTAGGATTACTTGAGCAACAGACTTACCATATTTTTTACCGATATTTACAAGTGTCTCGTTGGTAAACATGCCCTGCATACCTTCACCAAAAGGAGCCCATGCAGCCATTTGAACATTTAAATCCTTCATATTTTCATGAGCTGCATATTGTGCATTTAATGGATTAGTTTCCACTTGATTAACTGCTGGTACTATCTCGCGACCAAATAAACACATGTCAGTTATTCTATCAGGATAGAAATTTGATACACCAATAGCCCTAATTTTACCTTCTTTATATAAATCTTCTAAAGCCCTATATGCACCATAATAATCTGCAAATGGCTGGTGAAGTAAAACCAAATCAATATAATCCAAGCCTAATTTTTCAAGTGATTTATATACAGATTCCTTACATTTCTCATATCCGTAATTATCAATCCAAATTTTTGTAGTGATAAATAACTCTTCACGTGGAACATCAGTTTCTTTAATTGCTTCACCAACTTGTTCCTCGTTAAAATAACTTTGAGCAGTATCAATAGATCTATAGCCAACACTTATTGCATCAAGAACTGCTTGTTTTGTCTCTTCCTGAGGAATTTGATATACACCAAAACCTAAAATAGGCATTTCTACACCATTGTTTAAAGTTACATATTCCATATTTACACCTTCAATAATTTTTTTAACTCGATGTTAAATAGTATGAATGTTTTCTTATATAAATGTTTCTTTATGAAACTGTTTATTTATGATATAATTCCTATTTTATAAAAAATAATTATAAAGAAAAATAATCAATTTAAATTGCAAATAATTAAAGATTAGAATTTTAAAAGATTATAGATTTAGATTTAGAAATTATTAAACCATTAAAGATTAAATTACTAAAAAATAGACTTTTAAAATATAATTAATCTAAAAAAACTAAAATCATAATTAGAATAGATTTAAAATAAAATAAATTAAAAGTTTTCAGTTTCTAGAACAAGTTTAAAAAGAAGGTTTTTTAAAACACTAATCTCAACATCTGATAAACCAGAAGAAACTTTATTTTCCCAGGTATCTAAAAGAGTTATTAATTCATCTGTTTTTTTAACACCCTCTGGTGTAAGATTAACAATCTTCTTTCTACGATTTTTAGGATCTTCCTCCCTTTTAACCCAGCCTTTATCTTCAAATCTTCTAAGCAACTTGGCAGTATAACCTTTACTAACCTTAAATAATTTTGTTAATTCCATCTGAGTAGTATTATCTGAAAATCTTAATCTTATAAGGAATGGAGCTTCAGTTAAAGAAACTTCATTGTCCTTTAGTAAATCACCCATATATTCACGGTAACTATATACCAACTCTTCCACATAATGATATATTCTAATAGATTCAAAATTATCCTCTTTAAATTGTTTTGGAAGTGTCATATTATCCCTTTAATAAATATATAAAAAATCTTAAAACCCAATTATTATTTATTGTTTGGAATAATATATAAAGTTTCTTAAAATAACTGTTTTATTTAAAAACAATAAATATATTTTAAATATTGAATAAATGAGTACAGCAAAAAAATAACATGAAATTTAAAATAATAGAAAAATCATTATTCAATAATTTAAAAAAAGTATTAAAATATAAACATATTTTAAATCAAATAATTAACTAGTAAAAGACCAAAATCATATATTTTTATAATATACTACTTAAATCAATTAAAGAAGATACTATTTTTTACCATACAATATTCCAGATCCATTTAAAAAATATAGATTAGCCTCCCTTTTTTTCATAAACTTATCAGTTGTATCTATTAATTCCACCTTTTCATAGCCTTTACCCTTTAATTTATCGATAAATACATCCATATCACCATATTTTCCCTTACTATAAATATCATGTAAAGCAAAGGTTCCCCCTTTTTTTAAAGTCCTTAAAGCTTCTAGTAATATTTCTTGACGATTTTGAGAAGGAATATTATGTATACAATAATTACTGACAATTGCATCAAATGACTCGTCTTCAAAAGGTAGTTTAACAGCATTGCCTTCAATAAATTCAGTTCTATCACTTACACCTTCTATCTTAGCATTATTTTCACATAGTTTCTTATTAAATGATGCATATTCCTTGCCCCAACGGTCTAGTCCGATTACATATGATTTTGGATTTTCTTTTGCTACAGCTATCGTTAATGCACCAGATCCACAACCAATATCCAATACTTTACCATCTTTCACAACCTTTGAGAATTTTGCGGTCTTTTCAATTATTTCCTTTGAAAGCTTTCTTCCCCCATTATAATCAAATGCCCTATATAACATATACATGTATACACTTATTAAAGCCATTATAATTGTAAGAATAAGACATATGACAAATAATACCGTATTCCATCCCTGACTAACTGCTAATATATTCTCCTTAAATATTAAGGACAAAATGAAGAATATAACAACGCCTAGTGAAAATCCCATAATCATTTGAATAGGCATCCAATTCTTATAATCCGGTTTCATATAATCACCTTTTAAAATTATAAAAAAATAAAAGAAATTAAAAAAAATTAAAAAATGTTTAAGATTTTAAATAAAAAAAATAAAGAATTAATTAATTAAAACTTAATTTACTTATTTATTTATAAATTAAATAATGTCATATATAAACCTTTCTAAATTTTTAGGCGTACCTAAAAAAATAATGTTATGAAATCATTAAAATGATGAAACAATCATGAAAATAAAAAATTTAAAATAATTCCCTAAATCTAAGGTAATTCATATAAAATTTTAAAGATATTAAAATACATATTAATAATTAAAATATTAAAAATCTAAAAAATTATTAAAAAGGGGGAAAATATGAATTATAGAATATGTCCTCACTGTAAAACATATATGGATTCAAATATTATAAGATGCAGTACCTGTGGAAGAAGATTATCTAATGTAATATACTCTGAGGAAGAGTTAGAAAAGGAATATAAAAACTTTGAAAAATATATTAACAAAACATTAAATCCAAAAGGAGTTTTCTCAGATTTTAAAGCCTTACTAAAGGATCAATTTAACATAAAAAGCAATGATGAAAAGGATAATATTGCATTTACACTAACCATGGAACATCTAATCTATCAAAAAGATTTTAATCCATATACCTTAAGAAGAAGATATTTGGAACTTGCAACAGATTTAAATAATCTTAAAAAAATGCCTGTTGAAAAATATCAGGAAATGGTTCATGAAGATGCGAAGGAGATGTTCTTTCATATATTAAATACAAGAGAAATCCAATTTAATCTATACAACCATATTCCAGAACATACGGTACCTGTTTCAGTTGTAAAAAATAAACATGGAACAGGAACAAAGGTAGTTGCCACTGGTTTATTTGGTGTTTTTGGACTTGCGGGAACTAGTGGAGTAAAAGAAGAGACATATAATAAAGTAGTACCTGCAAGGGACGAACTATCATATAAGGTAAATATTAATGCAAATGAAAACAACATAAGTATTCAAATTATTGACATTAACCAGGATAAGAAATTACCTAAGAACACCTATAGTTGGAATCATATTACCGAGGCAGATGCAGATGATTATCTAAAATCCAAGGAATTCGATGCCATATTATTAAAAGATTTTGATGCAGAAGAAATCACACAGAGTATAGAAAATATTTACTATATTTTCTTAAATGAAGATCACCCATTAAGAAAAGCAACTAAGACTCCTACTTTAAAAAGATTATTATTAGAAGATTTTAAAGAATATGTAAATAATCATGCTTATGGAAATTATGTTCATGAGGCAAATGACGAAGCAAAACAATTAGAGGAATTCTATACACTTAAGGAAAAAGGAATAATTACAGAAAGGGAATATCTAAACAAGAAAAATGAAATTCTAAAAACAAATAGAGCAGAAGAGAATAATGGTACCCATGAGCAAATTAATTTCTGTCCAAATTGTGGAAATAAATTAGATAAAAATGATAAATTCTGCTCTGCATGTGGTACTAAAATTACATGATAGGTACTAAGTTTTGATTTGAAAATTTTTAATTTAAAGAGCATCTATTTATAAAAATAAAGCTTTATAAGTTTTTTTATTAAATGAATAAAAATTGTTGATTTGTATAATTAAATTCTATTTAAGATTTAAAACACAATCAAATTAATTATTTAACTAGATTTATTCTAATTTCCAATAAATTCTATGTAGTTTACATATAGTAAGATTTTAATTTTTATTTTAAGAGTTTAACCATATTTAAAAAATGATTTTAATTTAACTTATTTTTTATCTTTTTATTCTTTATTTTAGTATAATAATAATTATTTTATCTATTTATATAACTAATTAAGCTTTTATAGTTAAATGTATTGATTTAGAAGCTTAATTCTTAAAAAAAAGATTTATATATAATTTAAGCTAAAAATTTTATTGTAAAAAAAATATTTTAAAATCTAAGAAAAACTATTTTAAAAAAAAATAGTTCTTTGTAATGTTTAAAAATTGTTGAATGATATTTTAGATTTACAATTAATTCTCAGATTTCTATTAAAAATTTTCCAAATGATATGATTTTTAATAATAAAATATTTTTTAATGAATTCATATTTAAAAATTGTAGGGGGACAAAATGTCGAAAAAATTTAGATTAATTGGTTTTTTAACAGTCTTTATTATTGTTTTCATTAGTCTTGGCGCTTTAAGTGCTGCTAATCTTAATGACAACAGTTCAACTGATTTAGGAGCAAATTCCTCTAATCAAGGTCAGGTTCTTAGTACAGTTATAGATTCCAATAACTCAGATAATTCGAATGTTGTTAACAATCATACTAATTCCAATCTTAATAAAGCAGTTAACAATGATGATTCCATTAACAATTCACTTGATTCAAGTACAAATAGTACTAAAACATTGAATAATCAAGTTAGTGACAATTCAAACAAGGTTAATAATTCCAATATTTCTAGTAAATCCAGTACCCAAGTATTAAAAGCCAGTAGCAAACCTACCAGTTTCAGTATTTCACAGATTACTAGTGCTTCAAAGACTGTTAAAGCATATTACATTGCCAATGGTCAATTACCTAGTACTGTAACCGTCGGATCTGTAAAACTCACCTTAGCCCAATTCCTATATTACCAGTCAAAAGCCATTAGCCAACTAAACTCAAACAACAAAGCAAACATAAAAATCATAGGATCTTTAGATGAACCATCACGTCCAAATTCTGGTGACTCAGTAAATGGTAAACTAAGTAAATCTGATTATGTTGATTCAGCTACAAGAACCTATAAGTTTATATTGAATTACGATCAGGGTCCAAATTACTCAACTACAACCATAGGTAAAGTTTCATATAACAGACTAATTGAAGCTTTCAGTGTAGTTCTCGACTATTATAACAGTAATAATAAACTACCTAGTACCATTAACGTTAAATACAATTCAAAAACCACTATTCCATCAAGTACTCCTAATACAAATACAAGCACTAAGTCTTTTACCTTTAATCAAATAGTTTCAGCTTCAGAAGTTGTAAAGGAATACTATGATAAGAATGGTCAATTACCTAGTACAGTAACTGTCGGATCTGTAAAACTCACCTTAGCCCAATTCCTATACTACCAGTCAAAAGCCATTAGCCAACTAAACTCAAACAACAAAGCAAATATCCAAATTGTCAATAAGAAATTTAATGAACCTTCAAGACCAAATACAGGAGATTCCATTAATAAAAAATTAAGTAAATCTGGATATGTTGACTCTGCAACTAGAACCTATAAGTATATCTTAAACAATAATCAGGGACCTAATTACTCAACTACAACTGTAGGTAGAGTTTCATACAATAAATTGATTGAAACCTTCTGTGAGGTTCTTTCATATTATGAAAATACCAAAGCATTACCTGCTTCAGTATATGTTCATAGTAACAGGGTTGGAAACTACACTTATATGTCAGTTCCATCAACCACCAATTATTTAAATGGCGGTATATTTACTGTAACCTTAAAAGATTCTCAAGGAAATATAGTTAAATCTCAAAAAATTAGCTTAAAAATTAATGGTATTACATATACCAATACTACTAATTCAAAGGGTGTTGCAAACTTTGTAATTCCCAAATTAAATGGCAAATACACTGTAAATTATTATTATACAAATAGTAACAAGAGATTATCCTCAAGTGGTTCAAAGACAATATCTATTATTAACAGTAATGTGACAAAGATTACAGGTACCGATCTTAATACATTAAATAATTCTAATGTTAAGTATAATGTTACTTTAAAAGACGCATATGGAAATCCGATAGCAAATCAGCAAATAAGCTTTAAAATTAGTGGTATTTCTACTATTTATACTGGAAAAACTAATTCAAAAGGAATTGCTAGTGTAACAATTAATTTACCAGCTGGAAATTATATCATAACATATAGCTTTGCGGGAAATAGCTATTATCCGAAATCAAGTGGAATGTCTAATATCTCAGTAAGTAATATGATAAGAAGTATCTCAATTAATTCACTTATAGACTCTGCAAATTGGGTTAAAGACCAGTATAGTGCAGTGTTAAATGGTACTAAATATACATTTGATAAATATGGTGTTTCTTCCGACGGCAAATATATTATGGCTATTGGTAGACCATCAGCTAATGGTGAATTATCAAAATATGGTTATACCTTTTATAGAAGTGTATTTGAAAGGAAATGTCCAATATGTGGAGGTACACATCTTTACTGGAGTATATTCTGGGCAGGTAACGAATATGATACTTATGGAGTATTCCCTGCAACAGGCAATAAAGAAGGTGGTTCAGCTGAAGGACATATCTTCTGTGCTGACTGTGATGCAGATTTCTCTTGTATAGATGGTTTAAACCATGTTAATAATCCAGTTAATAATCTTAAAAAATTAGTTGCTACTGTAAGAGCAGCTAAATCAGATGCATATGAATTATTAAATGGAAGTATGAAAGATGTAGATATTTCATCTACAGTTGGTAAACTTCCTTCCATGGTAACTATTGAAGGTACTCCATTTTCATTAAACCAATACTTCTATTATGTTTGTAGAGCCATATCCCAATTGGATGATGGAAATACTAAGGATTTATCATTAATTAACATATTAGATTCACCATCAGATCCAAACCGTGGAGATAGTATTAGTGGTGCTAGTTTATCCAAATCTGGATATGTTGATTCTGCAACCAGGACATACAAATTTATTTTAAATTATGATCAATGTCCTAATTACTCAACTACAACTGTAGGTAGAGTTCCATATAATAATTTAGTTAAATTATTTACAGAAGTTTTAGTCTATTATGGTAATAACAAGAAATTACCTAGTAGCATTACTGTAAATACTTAAAATAGTTTAAGACAAATTCTTAAATTATTTTTTTTTTTACTTTTTTTTAGATTCAAATTTATTGATTTCCACCAAATAATTAAAAAATAGACTAATTTTAGAATATACTTTATAAAAAGCTTTGATTTAATCCATATAACATTTAAATATAAATAAAATGAGAATTTTTTATAAAGATCTAAACCAATCAATATATATTCCAAGTAATAACATGGAATTTTTTATAAAGATTTAAACCAATTAATATATAAGGTCTAAAGACAATGAAAAAAATCTTTAAAAAAAAAATTGTCTAAATTTATGCTTACTCAGGATTTACTAATATAAAAAATCCATCTAAGAGATTAAATAAGAAAAATAGCTAAAAATTAAAGATAAAATTCAAAGATAATATTTAATGTTTTTTTAAACTACCTTATAACCACAATGCCTACAAAAGATGTCTTTCTCATCCAATTGTTTTCCACAGTTAATACAAAAGACTTGCTTAGTTTTAAATCTTTCACCACAATTATTACAGAATATATCACCTTTTTCTACTTTTGAATTACATTTAGAACATAAATACTCCGGTGTTAATTTAGTTCCACAGTTAATACAATACAAATCCTCTTCCCCACATACATTTCCACATTCTTCACATCTATTTCTTGTTACAATATGGGCTTGCTGATTTAATTGAATATTATCTGTACTAATCATTACATCATTATCTCCAATTATTGGTTTACTGTAGAAATCGGTTTCATTTTCAATCTCAACAATTAAACCTCTCATCGTAGCTATCCTTTTATCATCAGACGGATGTGTAGATAAAAAATCAATCTTATTAGGGTTGTTCTTACTCATTCTTTCCCAGAAATTAGGTATATTGTGAATATTATATCCTGCCCAGTAAATAATAGCCATTCCTAAACGATCTGCTTCCAATTCCTGATCCCTTCCAAAAGGCATTAGAATAAGTGAGTCATAACCAATATCAGCCACATTTGATAAACCAATTAAGCCATTACCTATTTCACCATGGCCTAAAAGAGCCAATCCAAGTCCACCAAGCCTTGTAATTGTTGTGATACTGTTTTTCCTTTTTTCTTTACTTAACTTATTTCTTGAATGATCAAGTAATGCATGAGCCATTTCATGACCTATGATAAAAGCTATCTCTTCCTCTGTACCTGCAATGGAAAACATCCCTGAATACATTACAATCTTTCCTCCAGGCATACAGAAAGCATTTACTGTATCACTTGATATTAAATGAAATTCCCAATCATAATAATCCTCAATATAATCAAGCCTATTAATTTTTGAAAGATAGTCTGTTACTGATTTAATTAAATTGTTAGCCACTCTCTGTAAAACCTGACCATAAGGTGTTTCATCAATGATTTTATTCCGTTGAATTATAGCATTATATTCAGCATAACATTCACCAAGAAACTTATCATCATCTAATATATCAAATGCCGCCTTTCCTGTAAAAGGATTAATTTCACTTCTATCATCTTTTCTCATATATTCACCCATTATTATTCTTAAAATAAATTATAGGTTTAAAAATATATAAGATTTTAGATTATCTTAAAAGAATTATTCCCTAAAAAGATTTATAATATACACATTTACAAAAAATATATAAAAAATTAAAAATTTTAAAATGGATAATTCTTAAGATAAAAAAAAGCTAAAAAAAGAGTAATAGTTTAAATCAACTATTAGTTTATAAAACTTAAAGATTTTATATAACATAATCTTCCTAAAATAAAAAAAAACTAGAAAAATATTTTAAATCAGATTTAAAGAGATTATAAAATTTAAAAAGTATTAAATCAATTTTAAGCAATCATATTTAAAAAAAAACTAAAAAAAGTTTTAAATCAAGTTTTTAAGTAAATATTTTAAAAGAATTGTTAAATTATTGAAGTGGATATAAGTTATATTTCATAGTTCTTGATTTAATATCATTAAAATTATCATCAATTAAAAGATCACCATCTTTAAACACAGTTCTTAAGATGTCCTCTCCAGGACTATCAATTGGAACTGTTTTAAAGTTTTGACCATCATATAATAATTTTAATCTTCCTTTTTTAGATTTTTTACTGTTATCCAATGGTTTCTTAAATATATCAAACCATTTACCCTCTCTATATTGGGCAGAACATTTAAATGCAGTTCTTTGAGTATCACGGGTGACATCAGAATGTAATCCCCCACCCATACCAAATATAAGATTTTCAGCTGCCCAATCATGAGCCTTAATACCAAATAGGATATCACGTATCTTATGGTAATTTAATCCATCACCCCATAAAACACCGACATTAGCATTAAAAAGCTTAAAACCTTTATTATTTAAATGAGTACCGAATCCTTTTTCAATAATTTCAAGACAATCCAAGGTAGTAGATACAGGTTCTCCACTATCTGGACGAAAAACAATTTTATTTCCTTCTTTTCTATCTAAAAATTTCTTAATCTCACTATTAAGTTGATATCCATCAAAACAAGCATTTCTTAAAAAGTTCTTATAATCATAACTATCAATTACCATTGACAAGACACCGTCATGTGCACTTCTAACTACATTTATTGCCTGGTTTAACTCATTATCAGGACCCTGTGATGTCATTACACTATGTTCAGTTGCTTGAACTGAAAAACCTTCAATTTCAGGAGTATTATAATAATTAGGTGGAACTGTAAGGGCAACTAAAGTACCAGTACCAGCAAAGCTAAGTAAATGTGCAGAACTACATAATTTTGCAGATTCAGTGGAACTGGCACCACGGTATCCAAAATCATGTAACATAAATGGAAGATTATCCTTAGAAGATCCTGTTACATCAAGATAAAAATCACATAATTTCTTAACCTCTGCGGATAATGTTGCAACGGTTGAAGGATACCATACCTGCTGAAGTAATGGTTCGAGATAGTTTGTTAACCAGAAACAACGTTTATCAGCATTTTCAACTGTCATTAAAACATTGCTTACATTTACAGGAGTTCCCTCAGGAACTGCTTTAATCTCAATTGGAAGTTTACCGTCAAGTTCCCTTGCAATATACATCCAATCATCATAATTAAATATTCCGTCTCCAAGATGAACCTTCATAATCTCATTTGCTTCTTCAACCTTTTCCTCAGTCACAATATTTCCCGCCAGATATTTCTTAAGAATATACTGTAATCCATAGAAGATTGTTTTATTAAATTCCGCTCCGGTTCTATTTTCAAGATATGAGTAGATTTTTTCAGTACCCTTCGGATAGAAATAGTGGTGTGTAATCTTATAACTATCTGTTAATAGGCATATATTGTTTTCTATCATCAAATCACCATAAAATAATTTAAAGCTTAATATTATTAAAGTGTTTTATAAATAATGAATTTCTAAAACTATTAATTCTTATAATATTCTAAAATAAAATAAATAAGAAATTAATATCTAACTACCTAGATTAATCGTTTATACAATATTCACTACCCTCAATTTACCATATAATAATATTAATTTTATTTTATTAGTTACACTTAATATAATTATTTAAAAATTCAGAAATTCAAAGGATAATCCATTAAACAAAAAATCAATAAGAAATGTAACTATTTAAAAATCAAAAATTCAAAGGAATAATCCCTTAACAAAAGAAATCAATAAAAAATAGGATTATTTAAAAATTCGAAATTACAAAATAAATCCATTAAAGAGAGATTATGATTAAAATTTAAAAGAAAGATCCTATTTATATCATGCTTAAATTAAAACATGGTTTTTATATGTTTTTAGAAAAATTAGTTTAAAACTCTTAAAAAAAAAGAAAAAAAGACAAAAATTGTCTTAAATAAAAAATTTAAATTTCATTTTCTTCTTCTTGGAATCAATAGGCATAATAAAGCAATTAAGAATGCCATTATAGGAAGACCAGTTGCTGGAGTTCCTTGAGCTATGCCAGTTAAATTCTTTTCACTATTATGATCAACCGTATTACTGTGGTTGTTTTTGTTGGTTTTATTATTAGTGTGATTAGTGTTATTGCCTGTTTTATTTTCTTTAACACTAGTTGTATTGTTTGTA